>NZ_JADIJM010000008.1:0-266553 GCF_017355315.1 Achromobacter sp. SD115
GGGTTTCCTATGCGATAGACAGGCGTCAGAGTTCTACCTCGGCGATGTCGTGCTGCAGCCGATTCAGGTAATGCAGGAAGGTCACGCTATCGTCGAATTGAAAGCTCTTCATCGCTTGCCGGTAAAACTCGTAGATGTTGGGCTGGATCTCGTCCCAGAAGCGCTGGCCGGCCGGCAACAGAATGACGACGCGCGCGCGCCGGTCATTCTTGTCGGGAACCCGGCGCACATGGCCTTCGCGTTCCAGGCGCTTGAGCACGCCGTCCAGGCTTTGCCGGCTGACCACGAGATAGTCGGCCAGTTCGCCGAAGGTCATGCCGTCTGCCGCCTGGGGTCGAGTCAGCGCGCCCAGCACGGCCCACTGCACGGTGCTGATGCCGAGCTCGTTGCTCGCTTGGCGCTGCAGGGAGTTGCCCAGTTGGAACAGACGGAAGAACAACCGATTGTGGATCTCGGCGCCTGATTTGTTTGCCACGATGTTGTCGCCCTTGCAACAGATGAATGAAAGCGAGATTACCTCATGGCCTTGCCGGGCACGCTTCCTAGAAGAGGGTTTCGACCGGGAACTGGGGCGGCCGCTTCTGCAGGAAGGCATCCATGCCCTCCTTGCCTTCCGGGCTGGCCATGCCGATGAACTCCATCGCCAGCGACGCGTCGAAGATCGGGCCGGCCTGCCGCAGCCAGTTGTTCAGCGCGTGCTTGGTCCAGCGGATGGCGCCAGGCGCGCCATCGGCCAGCCGGGATGCGAGCTCGACGGCTTTGGCTTCGACCTCCGAGTCGTCCAGCGCGAGAGAGATGAGATTCATGCGCTCGGCTTCTTCGCCCGTGAAGCTGTCCGCGGTGAGCAGATAGTATTTTGCCTTGGCCATGCCGCACAGCAGCGGCCAGATGATGGTGGCGTGGTCGCCGGCGGCCACGCCGATTTTCATGTGTCCGTCGGAGAAGCGGGCGTCCTTGGATGCGATGGAAATGTCGGCGAGGACCACGCACGCGAGGCCGGCGCCAACGGCCCAGCCGCGCGCTGCGCTCACGATGGGCTTGGAGCAATTGATCATGCCGTAGACGATGTCGCGCGCTTCCTTCATCGTCTGCATGCGGGTGTCGTAGTCGTCGGCGCCATGGCGTTCATGATTGAGATCGCCGCCGGCGGAGAAGGTGCGGCCTTCTCCGGTCAGCAGAATGGCCGAGACCGTGGGGTCGGCATCCACGTCCCGCCAGATCTGGGAAACTTCGCGGTGCATGGCTGCGTCCATGGCGCCCATCTTGAGCGGCGAGGCCAGGGTGATGCGCAGTACGCGGGGGTGCGGCCGGTCGAACTTGAGCCGGGTGTAGGAGGCATAACGGTCGTTCATGGTCGGCAATTCCTGTAGTGAGGGGATAAGAAGCCGCGGCGATAGCCGGCGGCGGAGTCGTGGCGGGAGGGATTCCCGCGAACAGCGAGATTTCGGTCAGAAGGCATGGGCCAGCCTCAGCGCCTCCTCGATGGCGCGCGCGGCATCGAGTTCAGCCGCGTGCCGCGCGCCTCCTATGGTTTCCACGCGCACGCCGGAGCCGGCCAGGGCCCGGCTCAGTTCGTCCTGCGCTATCTGGCCCGCGCATACGATGACGTCATCCACCGGAAGTATTTCCGTGACGCCATGACTGGAGTAGGTCAGGCCAAGGTCGTCGATGCGGTGATAGCTGGCGCCGGAAATCATCTGAACGCCAGCGCGCTTCAGGCGGGTCTTGAGGATCCAGCCGGTGCTTTTACCCAGGCGCGCGCCCGGCTTGTCGGGGCTGCGCTGCAGCATGTGGATGACCCGCCGCGGCGCGCGTGGCGAAATGTGCTTCATGCCGCCGGGGTTTTCCAAGGATGCGTCGATGCCCCAGTGCTGCCGGAACCGTTCGGGTGACAGCGATTCCTCTGTGTCGCCCAGGAGGAATTCCGCGATATCGAAGGCAATCCCCCCGGCGCCGATGAGGGCCACGCGAGCGCCGACGCGGCGACGTCCCGACAGGACTTCGTCGTAGAAGGCGACTTTCGGATGACCGATGCCGTCAATGTCGGGCAAGCGCGGCGTCACGCCCGTGGCCACGACGACGGCGTCATATCCTCCCGCTTGCAATTCTGCGGCAGTGACCCGGCAGCCCAGCGCGACGGTCACACCGAGTTCCGCGAGCCTCGCCTGGAAGTACCGCAGCGTTTCATTGAATTCGGTTTTTCCCGGTATGCGGCGGGCCAGGTTCAGCAAGCCGCCCAGGTCCTGTCCCGCCTCGTACAGCACAACCTTGTGGCCACGTTCGGCCGCGTAGACGGCGAAGGCCATGCCGGCGGCACCGCCGCCCGCCACCGCGATGTGGCGCGGCGTCGCGGCCCGGCCCGCCGGGTAGTCGAGTTCGCGCCCGGCGCGGGGGTTGACCAGACACGATGCTGCGCGCTCGGTGAAGATACGGTCCAGGCACGCCTGGTTGCAGGCGATACAGCTATTGATGAGGTCGGCGCGGCCCTGGCGCGTCTTGGCGGCGAATTCGGGATCGGCAAGCAGAGGCCTCGCCATTGACACGAAGTCGGCGGTGCCGCCAGTCAGCAGGCGCTCGCCGACTTCGGGCGTGCTGATGCGGTTGGAAGCAATGACGGGAATGGAAACCGCGCGCTTGATGTTGCGGACGGCGAACCCCCAGGCAGCTCGCGGGACGGACGCCGCAATAGTGGGGATGGACGACTCGTGCCAACCGACGCCAGTATTGAGCATGTCGACGCCGGCTTGCTGCAGGCGCTGCGCAAGCTGCGCGGTCTCGGCGCCCGTAAGCCCGTCTGGCACCAGGTCTATGGCCGAGATCCGGTAGATGAGCAGGAAGCGGGCGCCGACGGCGGCGCGCACGGCCGCTACGGATTCAATGGGAAAGCGGATGCGATTCTCGAAGCTGCCGCCGTAGGCGTCGCCGCGCAGGTTGGTGCATGGGCTCGTGAACTCATTGAGCAGATAGCCTTCGGAGCCCATGATCTCCACGCCGTCGTAGCCCGCCTCTTGGGCGAGCCGCGCGGTATGGGCTATCGCCTGCACGGTCTGAGCAATGCCTTCCGGCGTCAACGCGCGAGGCGTATGGCGATTGATGGGCGCGCGTAGCGCTGTGGGACCGACGCACAAGGGGTGCTTGGCATAGCGTCCAGCATGCAGGATCTGCAGCACGATCCTGCCGCCTTCCTCGTGCACGGCCCGCGTGATGGCCATATGCGGCGCCAACTGCTCCGGGTGCTCGAGCACGGGCGCGTCTTCCTCCATCCGGCCTGCCAGGTTCGGCGCGTATCCCCCGGTGAGTATCAGGCCGACTTCGCCGCGCGCGCGTTCACGGAAGAACTGCACCTGTCGTGCCAATGGCTTATCCAGGGTCTCGATTCGGGTGTGCATGGCGCCCATGATCATCCGGTTGCGCAAGGCGAGAAAGCCGAAGTCATAGGGTTCAAGCAGGTTGGGGTAGGTGTGCATGATTTGCCCGGATTTTCGGAAGGCTGGGGATGGGCGGGGCGGACGCGTGTCAGCTATCGGTGAACCGGGCAGGCCGCTTGGCCAGGAAGGCGGCCATGCCCTCGCTCGCGTCGTGCGACCGCACGCAGAGCGCGAACATGTCGGCTTCTATGGCCAGCCCAGGCGCCAGCGTGCCGTCCAGGCCGCGGCGCATGGCTTCGCGCGCCATGGCGGTCGCGACCTTGCTGTGCCTGATCATGGGTTCCAGGAAGGCGCGTCCCAAGTCCGCCGGATCGCCGCCGTCCATGATGCGGTTGATCAGGCCGATAAGCAGGGCTTCCTCGGCGTCGACGGCCCGGCCGGAGAGAATCAGTTCCGCCGCGCGGGCCTCGCCTATCAGGCGGGGCAGGCGTTGGGTGCCGCCATAACCAGGGATGAGGCCAAGCTTGACCTCGGGCAATGCCATCCTGGCCTCGGCCGTGGCGATGCGGAAGGTGCAGGCAAGCGCCAGTTCCAGTCCGCCGCCGAACGCAAATCCGTGTATGACCGCCACGCTGGGCAGGGCTGATTGCTGGATGCGATTGAAGAGGGCCTGCGCCTGGCCGAGGTTCGCGCGATGCGTAGCGGGCGCGCGGGCCTGGAGTTGCGCGATGTCCGCGCCGGCGCACAGCGCTTTGTCGCCCGCGCCGGTAAACACCATGGCGCGGCAGCCGCAAGCCTCCGCGTCGTCCACCGCTGTGCGCAGGTCGGCGAGCATTTGCTCGTTCAGTGCATTGAGGGCCTGCGGACGGTTCAGCTTGATCACGGCCACTTGATCGCGAAACTCTGTCGCAACGGTCATGTATGTCTCCAGTTTTGAATTTATATCAACATCATGATTTAAATGCGGAGCGGTTGTAAAGGAAAAATTGCCTTTTGCGAGATCACGAACATATAATTATGAACATCGTTCATATAAGTGAACGAAAGAGAAGACGCATGGCGACAGGCGGGAATGTGCCCGGTCTGGGAGCCGGCATGCGGAGGAGACAACCATGAAACTGTTGCGCACACTGGCGGCCGCGCTCGCCAGCAGTCTGATCCTTGGTACCGGTGCGGCTGGCGCTCAGCCGGCCTTTCCCGCCAAGCCCATCCGGGTAATCGTTCCGTTCGCGCCGGGCGGCGCTACTGACCAGGTAGCACGCCTGTTGGCCGCCCAGGTGTCGGGCGAACTGGGAGTGCCCGTGGTGGTTGAGAACCGTCCGGGAGCCAATGGCAATATCGGCGCCGAAGCCGTGGCCCAGGCGGCGCCCGACGGCTACACGCTCTTGCACAGCACATCCGCGCTGGGCTTCACGGCTGCATTCGGCCAGAAAGTCTCATACAACCTGGACAAGAATCTGGCCCCGGTTTCCTTGCTGATCGATCAGCCCTTGCTGGTAATGGCCAGCAACCTCCTGGGCGTGGCGAACGTGCAGGACCTGAAGGTCTATGCGCAGAAACATCCCGGCAAGCTGAATTACGGCTCGTCAGGCACGGGAAATTTGACGCATCTGGCCATGTTCGTGCTGCTGCAGGCGGCGGGAATCGAGGCTACGCACATTCCCTACAAAGGCGGGGCGGGGGCATTCCCCGACTTCATCGCCGGGCGTCTCGACCTGTTTGCAGACCCTATCAATTCGGCCTATCCCTACGTCCGGGACGGACGGGTCAAGGCGCTCGTGGTGACTGGCAAGGACCGGTCGCGCCTGCTGCCCGATGTGCCCACTGCGTCGGAGGCGATCCTGCCCGGCTTCCAGATGGGCGCCTGGCAAGCCTTGATGGCGCCTGCGGGAACGCCGCCGGAAGTCATCGCCCGCTTGAACCAGGCCTACGCGAAGGCGTTGAGCGACCCCAAGGTGAGCGCCCAATTGGCGGCGCAGGGGGCGGTGCCCAAGGCGACCTCGCCGCAGGAGTTCCGGAGCTTCCTGCAAGCCGAAATCGATCGCTGGAAAGAAGTGGTGCAAACCTCGGGCATTAAGCTGGATTGATGCCGCGCGCCGGTTGGTCGGGCTGAAGGAAATCATTCCCTGTTCTTGCCGTTTTGGCCCAGCAATACGCCCATATGTATCATGATATTGATATATATGGGCAGAAAAGAACCAGAATTTGATTGTCCATCAGCACCGTGGAATATAAAATAATAAACATCATTCATAAATATGAACGATTTTACATCTGAGGCTGGGCATATGGCAGGATCTCTCTCTCACTTGCGCGTGCTGGACCTGACCCGCGTGCTGGCCGGGCCCTGGTGCACGCAGATGCTGGCCGACCTGGGGGCCGATGTCATCAAGGTGGAGCGCCCGGTGCTGGGTGACGACACCCGACACTGGGGGCCGCCCTGGATTGAGAATGACGGCGGCGAGCGCGTGGGCGACTCGGCCTACTTCACGTCCGCCAATCGCAACAAGCGCTCCGTCGCCATCGACATCTCGACCGTGCAGGGGCAGGAACTGGTGCGCGAACTCGCGCGCCAGTGCGACGTGCTGGTGGAAAACTACAAGGTCGGGGACCTGGCCCGGTACGGTCTGTCGTACACCCACTTGCGCGAAGTGAATCCGCGCCTGGTCTATTGCTCCATCACAGGCTATGGGCAGGACGGGCCGTGCGCGCACTTGCCGGGCTACGACTTCATTTTCCAGGGCGAAGGCGGGCTGATGAGCATCACCGGCGAGCGCGACGACAAGCCGGGTGGCGGTCCGATGAAATCGGCCATTGCCGTCGCCGACGTGCTGACCGGCTTGAACGCCACCATAGGCATACTTTCGGCCATCGAGAGCCGGCACGCGACCGGCGTTGGCCAGCATATCGACGTCGCGCTGCTGGATACGGTCGTCAATTTCGGGGCCAACCAGATAGCCAGCTATTTCGCCAGTGGGGCGATTCCACGCCGCTGGGGCAACGAGCATCCTAACCTCGCGCCTTACCAAACCTTTCCCACGGCAGACGGGCACATCATCATTGGCTGCGGCAACGACGGCCAGTTCCGCAGATTGTGCGAACTGATAGGCATGCCTGAAATGCTCCGCGATCCGCGTTTCGCGGACATGCCCGGCCGCAACATCAACCGCGCCGCCCTGGTGGGCGCGTTGGAAGAGCTGTTCAGGACGCAGCCGTCCAGACATTGGCTGGCCCTGCTTGCCAACTCTGAAGTCCCGAACGGCTCCATCAACAACTATGCGCAGGTATTCGAGCATCCGCAGGTAATACATCGCGGCCTGCGCGTGGACATGCCTCACCCTGGGGGCACGACGGTGGGCATGGTCGCGAATCCGATCCGTTTGTCCGGCACGCCGGTGGAGTACCGGTATCCCCCTCCATTGCGCGGACAACATACCGCCGAGGTGCTCGCATCGCTGCTCAACAAGTCCGGCGCCGACATCGAGGCGCTGGAAGCAACACGAATCATCGAGATCAGGAACATCCCATGCACGACAGCCAATACGCTTTGAACGACGACCAGCTGCAGATACAGGATCTCATCAGGCGCGTGGCGCGAGAAAAGGTCGCGCCGCGAGCCAACGAGATCGACAGCAGCGCCGAGTATCCCCATGACATGTATGCCCTGCTCAAAGAGCTTGGACTGTTCACTCTCCCGTTCCCCGAGCAGTATGGCGGGGCGGGCAGCATGTTGTCGGCATGCCTGGCAATCGAAGAGTTCGGTCGCGTTTGCTACAACACCGCCTACCTGCTGCTGGTCCAGTGGGTGCCGTTCGGCGCCATCCTGCATGGCGGTACGGAGGAGCAGAAGGCGCGGCTGCTGCCCGGCCTGGCCAGTGGCGACCTGCGCGGCGCCTTCTCCACCACCGAGGCCCAAAGCGGTTCGGACGTCAGCGGCATCAAGACCCGCGCCGAGAAAGTCGACGGTGGCTTCCTGCTGAACGGCGCCAAGATCTGGTGCACCAATTCGGACATCGCGGACTTCATCCTGGTGGCGGCAAAGTACCGCGAAGACGGCAAAGACGGAATCAGCCTGTTCATCGTCGAGAGAGGTACGCCCGGCCTGCAGGTCGGGCGCAAGGAAGAAAAAATGGGCGCGCGCGGCGTGCCGTCCTGCCCATTGTTTCTCGATAACGTGCTTGTGCCAGACGCGAACATGCTGGGCGGTGGATTCAGGGCGGTAATGGAGGCGTTCAACGCCAGCCGTCCGCTGATCGGGGCGCGCGGCGTTGGCCTGGCCCAGGGCGCACTGGACCACGCAATCGAATTCGTCACCAATCGCACGGCATTCGGCCAACAAGTCAGTGAATTCCAGGGCGTGCGCTGGATGCTGGCCGACATGGCGATGCAGACTGAAGCCGCGCGCCAACTGGTCTACCGCGCTGCCTCGCTGGTGGATGGCGGCGCGCCGGCGGCGGCCCTGGCCCCGGTGGCGGCGATGGCGAAATGCTTTGCCAGCGACACGGCCATGAAGGTCGCGACCGATGCCGTGCAGCTGTTCGGTGCGGCGGGAATCTCGTCGGAGTATCCGATCAACCGCTATTTCAGGGATGCCAAGGTGTTGCAGATCATCGAGGGCACCAACCAGATCCAACGCAACATCATTTCTAACAGTCTGTTGGGCCGTCCAGCCCGCAAGTAAAGACACACACAAGGAGACCGCGATGAACCGCGAAGAGATCGAAACCGTAGGCCTGGGCATGTACTTCGAAGACCTGCCGGTCGGACGCAAGTTCAAGACGCTGGGACGCACTATCCAGGATGCGGACGTATGCGCCTTCATCAACTGCATACATATGACCGAGGTGTTGTTCACCGACATGGAATTCGTCAAGAACGAATCCGACATCAAGGGCCGCTTCGCGCCTGGATCGTTCGTGTATGGCATCTCGGAAGGGTTGTTGACTCAATCGACCATGCAGAAGACGGGCTACGCCTTTCTGAACATGGAACTGGATATGAAAGGCCCGGCTTTCGTCGGCGACACCATCCACGTCGAGTGCGAGGTGATAGAAGCGCGCCTGTCCAACAGCCGCCCGGGGCGGGGCCTGGTGCGTACCTTCAACAAAGTGGTCAAGCAGGATGGCACGGTCGTTATGACTTACACCCCCCTGCGCATGATCAAGTGCCGTAACTAAGACTAGCCAGGAGATAAACCATGAAGGGCCTGAAAGAAAAGGTTGTGATCGTCACGGGCGGCAGCGGAGGCATCGGTGCCGCGCTGTGCGAACGCTTTGCCGAGGAAGGCGCCAAGGTCGCCATATTCGACTTGAACGCCGAAGGGGCGGAGCAGGTCGCCGCGCGCCTCCGGGAAAAAGGCGGCCAGGCATCCGCGTATCGCGTGGACATCACCGACTACGCCGGAATCGTCGCCGCCGTCGCTCGGGTCGAGGGCGAGCAGGGCCCGGTCGATGTGCTGGTCAACAATGCGGGCTGGGACCATGCCGCGCGGTTCCTCGATACGGACCCGGAACTGTGGGACAAGATCATCAACATCAATCTGAAGGGCCCCATCAACCTGCATCACGCGGTGCTCAAGGGCATGGTCGTCCGCGGCAAGGGGCGCATCGTCAATATCGCGTCCGACGCCGGCCGCGTCGGTTCTTCCGGAGAATCGGTGTATTCGGCCTGCAAGGGCGGGATCATTGCGTTCACCAAGACCATGGCGCGCGAGGTTGCGCGCAAGCAGATCAACGTCAATGTGGTCTGCCCGGGTCCGACTGACACTCCGCTCTTCCGTGATTTCGCTGGCGAAGGCGAAAGCGGCGCCAAGCTGCGTAACGCGCTGGAGAAGGCCATCCCGTTCGGTCGGCTTGGCCAGCCCGGCGATGTGGTTGGCGCGGTGTGTTTCATGGCGTCGGACGACGCGGCATTCATCACCGGCCAGGTTGTTTCGGTGTCGGGCGGATTGACCATGGCGGGCTAGATTCCGCCAGCAAAACAGGGCGCGCAGCGCCCATGGCCGAAAGGCAGGAACAGGAGACAAGCATGATTCACTGCAAGCAATCCCGCAGGGCGGCCGGCGGCCGCCGTCGCGGATACGCATGGCTGGCCGGCGTCACGGGCTCGGCTGTTCTGGCGATCGTGACGGGCATGGCGGCGCCCGACGCCATGGCCCAGGAAAACTATCCTTCCAAACCCATCAAGGTCGTTCTGGGATTTTCCGCCGGCGGGGGGACCGATGCGATCGCGCGCGCGCTGGCGAAACACATGGCTGCCACGCTGGGTGCGAACGTGTTGATCGATAACAAGCCCGGCGCCAACGGCAACATTGCTGCCGAGGAAGTCAGCCGGGCGGCGGGCGACGGCTATACCTTGCTGTACAACACCTCATCCATTGCGTCGAGTCCCGCGCTTTACAGCAAACGGCTGTCCTACGACGTGAGCAAGGACCTTGTGCCAGTCGCGCTCACGGCCAGCCTGCCGATTGTGCTGGTGGTGCCGGCAAAGTCGCCATTCAAGACCGTGGAGGAGCTGGTGGCCTACGCCAAGGCGAATCCCGGGAAGCTCAACTACGCGTCGGCGGGCAACGGCAATGTGACTCATCTGGCCGCGCTGTCGTTCGAGGATGCCGTTGGCATCAAGGGCATGCATATCCCTTACAAGGGCGAGGCGCCCGCTCTGGTCGACCTGATGGCTGGCATGGTTGATTATTACTTCGCGACTTCGGCGGGCGCCATTCCCGCAGTCAAGTCGGGACGCCTGAAGGCGCTGGCGGTTGCGACGAAGGCGCCGCTGGATACCCTGCCGGATGTGCCCACGTTGGATGCAACGGTGGCCAAAGGCCTGGAGATGTCGGCATGGTCCGGGGTGATGGCGCCAGCCGCAACGCCGCCGGCTATCGTCGTCAAACTCAATGGCGCAATTGAAAAGGCCTTGGCGGACAAGGAAGTGCAGGCGTATTTCGCCAACCAGAGCGCGCAGGCCTCGTCGTCCACACCTCAGGAGTATGGAGCGTTCCTGAACAAGGAGATTGACGCCTTGGCCAAGGTCATCAAGAAGGCCGGCGTAACGCTGGATTGACGTCAGGCCAATTGCAGCGGGCCGCAACGCACTGGACGTTGCGGCCTGCGGTCGTTACCGGAGATCAGGCCGGAAATGCCACGATGGTCCTACCCCAGGATCGACCGTCCAGCATGCGCTGAAGTTGTTGGGCAAGCTCATCGAGCGTAATGGTCTTCACCTGTTCCAGCGTGTGCTGCGGTCTGAGGTCGCCAGCGAGGCGAGCCCAAAGCTCGGCTTCCAGATCCAGGTAGTAGGTCAGGTTGACACCGATGAGGCGCACACCGCGCAGGATGAAGGGCAGCACGCTGGTGGACAATTCGTTGCCGGCCACGTTGCCGAAACTCGCCACGCATCCCCGCGGCATGGTGGACCGGAGCATCAGGTCCAGCGGCTTGCCTCCCAGGGCATCCAGCGCGCCAGCCCAACGGGCCGGCTCCAGCGGCCTGCCTTGGTCGACCAGATCCGTGGCGCCTAGAACGGCCTGGGCCCCCAGGGCTTGCAGATAGGCCGCGCGGCCAGGCTTGGCGCTGACCGCTGCGACCCGATATTGCAGCCGCGCCAGCATTTCGATGGCCATGCTCGAGACAGCGCCGGTCGCGCCATTGACAAGGATTTCGCCCCGTTCGGGCTGGCAGCGGGCCTCCTGCAGCAGGTGGACAGCGAGCGCGGCGGTATAACCGGCGATCCCGAGCGTGGCGGCGTCGCGCAATGCGAGCCCGCCGGGTAGCTTGATGACCCAGTCCGCGGGGACACGCAAGTACTCCGAGAATCCGCCGTCGTGGTCCACGCCGAAGCCCCGTCCAAGCACGGCGACTTCATCCCCTTCACGGAACCTGCGGTCGCCGGATGCCACGATCCATCCCGAGGCGTCACTGCCCGCGACGCGCGGGAACTTCCGGATGACGTTGCCGTGCTCGGTCGTGGCCAGCGCATCCTTGTAATTGACGCCGGCGTACGCCGTGCGTATGACCACATCCCCCGGCGATAGATCGGCCAGGGCCAGGCACGCTAGGCCGGAGGTCATTGGGCCGTCGCGCCGGATCTGGTATGCGCGGAATGCGCCTTGGCCTGGCGCGCAGCCCTTGGGTGCTGATTGCATTGGGGTCTCCTTGTTCTTGCTGCTTTTTGATCATTGCGCCGGTTCAAGTGGCGCCGTTTTTACAGGTATCATTCGAGAATATGAACGCAGTGCATACACATTGCTCCAGGCTGATCTGACCCATTCATGAAAACCCGATCCGAAACGAGTCCCGCCACTTCCGAGCCCCGTTCCCTGCTGCGGATTCTCGGCATCTTTGAGGTGCTGGCGCGCGGTGCAGGTGGCGCCACGCTCGCGGAACTGAGCAGCGAACTCGAGGCGCCCAAGAGCAGCCTGCTCTTGTTGTTGCGGCCCTTGGTGGCCCATAAGTACCTGATGCATGCGGCCGGACGCTACGAACTGGGGCCATCCATCTTCCAGTTGTCGGCCGAGGTGCTGGCCAGCGCGGGTGTCACCAAGATCCTGCGGCCCTATGTCGAGGAGCTGGCGGCGCGTTGTGAGGAAAGCGTGTTCCTGGCGCTGATCGACAAGGAAGCGAAAACGGTTACCTATATCGATGGCATCGATAGCAAGCAGCCGGTCCGGTACTCGGTGCCGATCGGCACGAAGCGGCCGTTGCACGTGTCGGCCGCGGGCAAGCTGCTGTTCGCGTTTCAGGACCAGGCTTGGCAAAAGAAATACCTCAAGACTGCAAAACTCAAGTCCATGACTGGCAAGCCTCTGCCGGACAAGGAGGCTTTCGAGTCCCAGCTGCAGGAAATACGTGCTAGCGGAATTGCGGTGAGCATGGGTGAAGCGGTTGCAGGCGCGTCTGGCATCGCCGCGCCGATCGTCAAGGCTGACGGCACGGCCAGCTACGCCTTGATGATTGCGGCGCCCAGCGACCGTTTCGTGCAGTCGCTGCCGGCCTTGCGGCAGTTGCTGCAGGAAGTGGCCGCGGATGCGTCCGCAACCTTACGGCATATGCCCGGCAACTGAGGCCCCCTCCAGCTGACTACGCCATTGCGTCTGTTCGGTGGGCGATAACCATCCCGCCAGCGCCACGTCCATCGTGCTGGCGCTGGCGGCCTCGGGCGGCGTCGGCTTTTCCGGGGCCGTGCGCGAGAAGCGCGGGGCAGGCGCCGGCTGCATGACGCCGTCGACCTCGATCAAGACCTCCCGCTCCCGCATATGAGGGTGCTCGGCGGCCTGGTCCAGCGATAGCACCGGTGCGACGCATACGTCCGTCGTACCGAGCAGTTCGCACCACTGCGCCTGCGTCTTCTTCCTGAAGGCGTCGGCGAAGATGGACCTGGCTAGCGGCCATCCGTCGCGGTCGGCTTGGCGGCCGAGTGATTCACGGTCCAGGCCCATGAGTTCGAGCAGCTTGTCGTGGAACTTGCGTTCCAGCGGCGCGACGGAAATCCACCTACCATCGGCGCACTCGTAGACGTCATAGAAATAAGCGCCTGAATCCAGCATGTTGTGGCCACGCTTGTCGTTCCAAAGCCCGGCCGCATGCAGGCCGTACAGGGAGGTCGCGAGCGATGCCGTGCCGTCCACGATGGCGGCATCGACGACCTGCCCCTGTCCTGACCGGACCGCTTCGATGATGGCGGCGAGTACGCCCAGGGCCAGGTACAACGCGCCGCCGCCGAAGTCTCCCACCAGATTCAGGGGCGGGGTCGGAGGCTGGCCTTCGCGGCCCATGGCGTGCAACACGCCGGTCAGACCGATGTAATTGAGATCATGGCCGGCCACCTGGGCCAGCGGCCCGGTCTGGCCCCAACCCGTCATCCGGCCGTAGACCAGACGCGGATTGCGAGTCAGGCAGGAGTCGGGCCCCAGTCCCAGGCGTTCCATCACACCGGGCCGGAAGCCCTCGAGCAAGGCGTCGGCGCTTTCGACGAGACGCAGCACCAGGTCCCGTGCCGTGGCGCTCTTGAGGTCCAGGGCGATGGCTTTGCGGTTGCGTAACAGCAAGTTGAACCTGAGCGGGCGCTCGATGCCCAGCGATGGGGGTTCCGGCCGGTCTATGCGCAGCACGGTAGCGCCCAGGTCCGCGAGCAGCATTGCGGTCATCGGGCAGGGACCTATGCCCGCGAACTCGATGACCTTGATTCCCTTGAGCGGACCCATCATGCCTCTCCCTGACTGGCCGGGGTTGTCTCGCCGCCGGGCGCCGCGCCGACAGGCGCCGGCACGAGGTAGAGCGCGCGGCCGCTGGCGATGAGATTGCCCTCCGCGTCCAGCACGCGGGCATGCGCCGTCGCGAAACGTCTGCCCAGGTGTATGACCTGGCCTTCGGCCCGCAGGTCGCCGGGCTTGGCCATGCGGTGGAAGTCCACATGCATGTCGATCGTGGGGACGGCAACACCCACTTTCAGGGCGACCGCATAGTCGCCGGCGGCATCGATCAGCGTCGCAAGTATGCCGCCATGTGTCGAGCGGATGTCCGGGTTCGAAATGAGTTCCTCGCGCCAGCGGATGCCGAGCGTGATGCCGTCGTCATCGGCTCGCAGTACGGACATGCCCAACCATCGGTTCAAGGGACTGCGGTTGACGATGCGGCTTGCCTCGGTGAATGCGGTGGGACTCATAAGGCCTCATGTGGCTGTTCTGCCTGGCGGCCTTCGGCCGCGTTAGTCAGAGTGCTGATTGTTCACTATTATGAACGTCATTCATAAATATACTGGCGGGGAAAATGGAGTGTCAAGGCCGGAAATCCCGAGCCTTGCGTACCGGCGTCCGGCATCGCCTGAGCGCGCGGTGCGGAAAGGACGTTCATGCCTGTTCCGTAGGCCGCTGGCCGTCGGCTGTCTCGACGGCGTTCTTCACGGCTGCGAGCACATCGTCGCAGATGCCCGATACCGCCTCCGCCGAGCCGCGGACTGCCAACTGGTTCAGGCGCGCATCGAGCTGGGCGCATTGCGCGGCCAGCGCAGGCAGGCGGAAGATGGCCAGCATGCCGCGCAAGGCGTGCAGTTCGCCGCGCAGGCTGTCGCTATCCTCATCCCTGGCGGCTCGCTTGATGGTGTCCAGGGACTGTGCGCAGGATTGCTCGAAGGTGCGCAGCAACGCGGGTGGAAAGGCGCGTCCGCCGGTCAAGGCCTGCGGGCCGCCGGAAGTGGTCGTGGACCGCTGCAAGCCGGGCGCGGCTTGTCCGCACACGTCCAGCAAGGCGAGTTCGAGTTCGGCTAGCGGCAGAGGCTTGGTCAGCACCAGTGCGATGCCGGCTTCGGCACTGCGCTGCCGCTCGTGTTCGGTCACGCAGGCGGTGGCGGCTATGACGGGCATGTCTGGCCGGATAGAGCGGGCTTGGCGGGCCAGCGCATAGCCGTCCATGCCGGGCATCGCCAGATCGGTCACCAGCACGTCATAGCGGCGCGATGCCAGCAGCGCGCAAGCCTGCGCGCCGCCCTCCGCCAGATCGACTTCGCAGCCCAGCAGTTTGAACTGCTCTTCGAACAGGCCGCGATTGGCGGCGTTGTCTTCGGCCACCAGTACCCGCAACGAGCGTCCTGGATGCGGCGGCGCCGGTGCCGCCGCAGGCGTCGCCGTGGCCAGGGGTGTATCTTGCAGTGCGTGCCGCAGGGCCCAGGCCAGGCCCTGCAGTCGGTACATGGACACGCTGAGTTTGCGCCCTGTGTCCTGCGGCGTGGCAGGTCCCAGCATGCCGCAGTCGATCACCCACGAAGACTGGTCCAGCAGTCTGTCTTCGTCCTGGGGGTGCCAGTCCGCTTTGTTCCCCCAGATGATGAGGACCGTCGCTTCGTTCAGCGCGTCCGCGTCCAGCTCGGACGGGTGGCGGCGGGCGTGGACGCGCAGTCCCCAGGTGCGCAGGACGGTTTCCAGATGGTGGCGGCAGTTGTCGCGCGCAGCCAGCAGCAACACCTGTTCGCCGGCGAACCATGGCCTGTCGTTTTCACTGGCATCGATACCTGGTTGCAGGGTGAACGCAAACAGGCTGCCGCCTCCAGGTTCGCTGCGCACCGACAGGGAGCCGCCCATCGCGTCCACCAGCCGGCAGCACAAGGTCAGTCCCAGGCCGGTACCGCCGTAGCGTCTGCCTATGGTCGCGTCGCCCTGGCTGAAGGCGCGGAAAACACTCTGCGTCTGTTCTTCGGTCATGCCTATGCCGGTGTCCTCGACCTCGATGGCGATGCCGGCCGAGTCGGTCCGGACGCGCAGTACGACCTTGCCCTGGTCGGTGAACTTGATGGCATTGGAGAGCAGGTTGTGGATTACCTGTTCCAACCGGGTGGCGTCTCCTTGCATGGGGATCTGCAGGGCGGAACCCAGGTCGCCCAGCAAGTCCAATCCCTTGGCTTGGGCCTGGGGTGCGAACATGGACAAGGCGCGCGATGCGATTTCGGTCAGGTCGAACTCGGTGCGTTCCAGGGAGAGTTCGCCGGCCTCGATCTTGGAGAAGTCCAGGACATCGCTGATCGTGGCGAGCAGCAGGCCGGACGACGCACGCACCGTTTCGAGCCGGGTGCGTTGAGCGGGAGCCAGGGCCGAGCGGGAAAGCAGTTCCAGGTGGCCCAGGATGGCATGCAGCGGCGTACGGATCTCGTGGCTCATCGCGGCCAGGAAGGCCGACTTGGCGGCATTGCCGCGGTCGGCGGCGGCCTTCGCCTCGCGCAGGCGCTGCGCCAGCAGGTATTTTTCGGTGACGTCGATGAACGCGGCCACAACGACGTTCGAGCCCCGGTAGCGCGCGCCCGCCATGCTGACCGACAGGGTGATGGGATGGCCGTCGCGGGCCACGAACGAGAGCTCTTCCTCAATCACATCCGTGTCGCGCTTGCCGGCAGCCTCGCCCGCGCGGCGCCGGTAGCGGTTGGCGAGTTCCGCCGACAGGCTGAATTTCCCCGCACCTACCCGCGAGGTCATTTTCTCCATGGTCGGGCTGTGCAGCAGCGGACTGCCGCTGGCGGCGTCTATCAGGCCCAGACCGACGGGTGCGGTTTCGATAAGCGTACGGTTGAGATGCTCGCTTTCCAACGCCAGCCTGGAGCGGTCCATCAGCGGCCGTACTACCCGCAATTCGAAATAAAGGAGCAAAGCCCATATGAGCGCCAGCGTCGCCGCCGTCGTGGCGGTGGCCGTGGTCAGCTGCGCGCCTATCGCGGCGACTATGCTGCTCCAATCCATGGTGAAAACCAGCATCCAACCCGTATGGCCCAGGCCCTCTGAAATCGAAAACTGTCCCGAGCGGGTTCTTTCCTGGCGCGCTCCGGCTGGAAAGACGGCGAGATCGGCGGCAGACGTCGCGTTCTGTATGGCGTCGGATTCCGGCTCCTGCATCGCGGCGATGAGTTGGCCGCCTGCGGACATGATGGCGAAATCGCCTGCCAGCCGATTCGCCGCTTGCGATGCGCCGGGTCGCAAGGGCGGATACTCCGACACCAGCACGGCGACGGGCACACCCTTCTCCAGGATGGTTCCGCCGATGCGGAGTACCTGCTTGCCCGTGATCGGATTGGCGGAGGGAGGGATCCAGCGCAAGGCGCGCCAGGTATCCGTGCCCGCGTCCGTGGCGATCAGCATGCGGCGGCTGATTTCGCCGGTCAGCAGCGCCAGATACCGGTCGCGGTCCACCAGGATCCTGTCGCGGATGGCCTCTTCGGGAGCGGGTACGATGCCGGCGATGCTGCCGTTGACACCAAAGAAGAAGGACGCCGCCGCCCGCTCGCGGACTGCGGCGGCGCCAGATGGCATGCGGCCGATCTGTTCAGCTACGCCCAAGAACTTGCCTATTGCCGTATTCGCGACACGGCCGCTGCCCGACCCGAGTATCCACCGCGACCGGGAGTCCTGGTCAGACTCCAGCAACAGCTCCTCCCCTTGGCTGCGGTACTTCTGGATCTGTTCGGCGTCGAAAGATCCTGCTTCCCGCCACATCAGCTCCGCGCCCGCAAGTGCGATCAGGAAAGCGTTCTCGCGCGTGTGGATTTCTCTCATGAGCACCGCGTGTTCGGCCATGAAGGACTGGCGGACATACTCCAGGTGCTTGTCGGCAGTGGACTTCGCTTCCAGGCCGAAAGTCAGCAGCACTGCAGCGGTTATCAGCATGCCTGCGCCCAGGCTCTGCCAGCGCTGATAGCGGCGAAAGCGCGTCACTGTGTCGAGCCGGGAGGGGCTCAGGCGGTAGCGAAAGCGGATCACGGGATGTGTGGGGGAAGCGGATCGGCACCGATATGCCACGACGGACATGCTGGCGCTGTGGGTTGTTGGTCACTACTTCAACATTCTTCATCGTCAGCCGGCCACGCAGGCGTGGCAGGCCGTTTGACATGGATCAAACGGATAGTGTTTGGCGGTGCGATGTTCTGCGTTGTCGACATTGCACAAGAGACGGATCTGGCCGCGTCCTCAAGAGCAGCCAGGGCGCTCAGGACCCCAGTCCGTACGCATCGTCAAGGGGGCTGGCGAAAGTCTCCGGAAGCAAGAACTGATCGAGTGAGGCTGTGTTGCCATAACGGATCAGATCCGCATCGCGTGCTATGCCCAGCTTTCGCATCGCGCTGCGTTTCTGCGAACTGATCGTCTGTACGCTGCGGCTCGAAATCCGCGAGATCTCGGTGATGGTGGTGCCAGCGCAGAACAGGCGGACGATTTCCGCTTCGCGGCGCGTGAGCCGCGGCTGCGCCGGGGAAAGCGATTCGCGGATGATCATGTCCTTGATGGTTGGAGAGTAGTAAGTCCGACCCCGCATCATGGCGTGTATCGCTTCGATAATGTGGCGGGTGGAGTCGGCCTTGCTCAGTATGCAGAGTTTCTTCTCGGTCAGCAGAGCTCGCAGCAGCGTGGGATGATCGACCATGGTGAGCACGGCGACGTGCAACTGTGGGAAGCGCCGGCGTAGCAAGCCTATGAGTCCCAGGCCATCGCCATGCTTGCCGCCGGGCATCGTGTAATCAGAGACCACCACGTCGCAAGGCTGCGCTTCCAGCAGCGTCATCAGATCCGTGGAGTCGCGGGCACAGCCGATGACCTCGATGGTGGGATCGCGGGCGAGCTCATGGCTTACGCCCAAGGATACGATGGGATGATCGTCGGCGACGATGACCCGGATGCGGCTATGACACATTTTCTCTATCCCGTTCAACCAAGATCCGCCCAAGGAACCGTCAGCGTGCCGAAGGCCGCTCGCGGCTCGAAAGCTTTGGCCTATGCATAAAGCGTCACGTGGGCGCGGCAGGCCTCTTGATGCCGTTCATCGACATACTACCGTTGGCTGGCGGCGCCAAGAATAGGACAAGTACGAAAATGACCAGCGCCTAGATCTGCCTCATGCCGCCGAACGTCAAATCGTAGTTATACGAGCCCTGTTTCGTATTCCCCCCAAAGCCCGCCGCCCGCCCGCTGCGTATTCTGCCCGCCACATGAACGCCACCTGCCATGAGCAGGCAAACGGCGAATGCCTGGGAGGAAGAGTATTCCCCAGGCCGAAAGACGGCAAAGGATGAGGAATGGAAGGCGGGCAACCCGGAAAGAGGCGGCAAGGCCATGTTGGCGGCTGGCATAGGAATCTGTACGCGAGCGGGGCTGCGATGTGCCGCGGCGGACTGGCCCTGTGCGCGGTCGCCGCGGGGGCCGCCTGGGCCCAGGTCCCGGATGCGGGACGCGCCATGCGCGACCTGGAATCGGCGTTGCCCGCCATGCCCGCCGCCACGACGGCTCCCGACGTAGAGTTGCCTGCGCAGCAGCGGCCCGCGATCGAGTCGGACGTGGAGGACAGCGGCCTGTCCGTCGTCGTCAAGCAGTTCCGCGTGGAAGGCAATCACGCCATCGACGAAGCTGTACTGATGGCGCTGCTGGCCGATCTGACAGGCGCGGAACTGACGCTTGCGGGCTTGCGCGCAGCTGCCGATCGCATCACGGCCTACTACAACGATAAGGGCTATGTGCTGGCCCGCGCCTACCTTCCACCGCAGGACGTTGACGCCGGCATTATCCGCATCGCGGTGCTGGAGGGCAGCTATGGCGAGATCAGCCTGGAAAACCGTTCAAGGGTCCGCAATGCGGTGCTGGAGCAGCCGCTTGCCACGCTGCGGCCGGGCGAGGCCGTGCAGGCGCGCGAGCTGGAGCATGCGCTGCTGTTGCTGAGCGACCTGCCTGGCGTGACGGTGAAAGGCACGCTGCGGCCTGGCGCCCAGGTAGGCACTACCTGTCTGCTTGTCGACGCGGACCCGGGGCCCCTCGTCTTTGGCAGTGTGGATGCGGACAATTTCGGCGGCTACTACACCGGCGAGTACCGGTTGAGCGGCAGCGTCGGCGTCAACAGTCCCCTGGGCCTGGGCGACCAGCTCAACCTGCGGCTGTTGAGCAGCGATCGCGCACAGCGCTACTACAACGCGGCCTATCAGCTGCCGCTTGGCCCTTGGTCCACGCACCTCGGCGTCGGCATGTCGCGCATGAACTACGAGCTGGGCAAGGACTTCGAGTTGTTGGAGGCGCATGGCCGCGCCGACGTCTCGACCGTGTTCATTCAGCAGCCGCTGGTGCGCAGCCGCGGCGCCGGCCTGCGCCTGCAGTTGCAGTACGAGCACAAACGTCTGGCCGACAGCATGGACCTGTTCGAACTGACCAGCCGCAAGCGCGTTGGGCTATGGACCGCAGCCTTGGCGGGCAGTAGCGAAGACGGGTGGCTCGGCGGCGGACAGACTGTCGTGCATCTGGCCTACGGCCGTGGCCAATTGCGCCTGGGCGACGCGCAAGCCGAGTACGCGGACAGCCAGACCACGCGCACGGCCGGCTGGTTCGCCAGGACCAACCTGTCCGCCAGCCGATTGCAGAACCTCGCTGGAAGATTCCAGCTGTTTGGCCGGGTGGATGCGCAATGGGCTTCAAAGAACCTGGACAGTTCGGAGAAGTTCAGCCTGGGCGGCCCCTACGGCGTGCGCGCCTATCCGCTGGGAGCTGCCAGCGGCGATGAAGGCTGGCAGGCCAGCGCGGAATTGCGTTACCTGCTGGCTCCCGGTTGGCAACTGAGCGCATTCGCGGACCAGGGCAGCGTGCGCATCAACAAATACGGCTGGACTTCAGAGGGCAACCGTATCGATCTGGGCGCCGCGGGCCTCGGCGTCACGCAGTTCGGCTCCAGACATCAAGTGGCTCTGACCGTGGCTTGGCCGATGGGCCGCCGGTTGCCGGCCACGCAAGCCGACCAGGAGCCTCGCTTCTGGATTCAGGCGTCCCGTTATTTCTGAAGCTACGCGCAGCGCGGGGAAAGTTTTCTTAACCGGCTTAGTCCGTCATTCCGTCGGATCCGCCATTCTTTTGAGGCAAGCATGAACAAGATATACGCATTGGTATGGAGCGAAGCCAGACAATGCTGGAACGTGGCACGCGAGTCGGTGCGCCGTTGCGGTAAGGCGGGGGGCGGCCGGCGTGGCAGCGTTGCGGTGTTGGCATTGATCGGCCTGGCAGGCCTGTCCTCCGTACATGCGGCCCCTACGGGCGGTACCATCGCGGCCGGCAATGGCATAGGCAATATCCACACCACGCTGGACCAGAAGCAGGTATCGATCAATCAGCACACGAAAAAGCTGATTATCGACTGGAACAGTTTCAGCATAGGCGCGGACGAACGCGTCAGCTTTAACCAGCCCGACGGCAGCAGCATTGCGCTGAATAGAGTGAATGGTCTGTCGCCCAGCTCGATCCTGGGGCGGATGGACGCGAACGGCCAGGTCTTCCTGGTCAACCCCAACGGCATCGTCTTCGGCAAGAGCGCCGAGGTCAACGTGGGCGGTCTGGTGGCATCGACCAAGCTGCTGTCCGACGCTGATTTCAACGCGGGCACCTATCGCTTTGTCGGCGGCTCCGATGCGTCCGTGCTGAATCAGGGGACCATTTCCGCCGCGGACCGGGGCAGCGTTGCGCTGCTGGGCGCCAAGGTGAGCAATCAGGGGGTGATCCAGGCGCGGTTGGGTCGCGTCGCGTTGGGCGCGGGCAACGACTTCCGTGTGAACTTCGATGGCAACGGGATGCTCGACCTGCAGGTGAATGGATCCGCACTCTCCGCCCTGGCGGAGAACGGCGGCCTGTTGAAGGCTGACGGCGGCCAGGTTCTGATGACCGCGAAAGCCGCCGGCGCCGCGTTGCGGACGGTGGTCAACAGCCAGGGCATCATCGAAGCCAAGACTTTGCAGGGGCAAAGCGGAAAGATCACGTTGGACGGCGGCTCCGACGGTGTAGTGGTGGCGGCAGGAAGGATGAACGCCGGCGCGCTGGCCACGCCTGGAAACGGCGGCACGGTGGAAGTGCGCGGGCAGCAGGTCGCAGTGCGCCTGGGCACCGAGGTCGACACGAAAGCCTCGAACGGCGAGACCGGAACCTGGCGCATCGTGTCCGGAGAAGTCGGCGTGCAGGATACCGCCACATCGCCCAACGTCACGGTGAACACCAGCACTCTGAGCAGCAGTCTGGCAGCCACGAATATCGTACTGGAAAGCACTTCCGGCGACGTGGCGCTCGGTGGCGCGATGGCATGGAGCAGTGGCAATTCCCTCAAGCTGGTTTCCGCGCGCGATGTCGCCGCCAATGGGACGCTGACCGCGAGCGGCCAGAACGCCGCGATCGGCATGTCTGCCGCCGGCAAGGTCATGCTTAACGGCAAGACCGTGGTCAGCGGCGTCAACGGCGCGCTGTCCCTGGATGCGCCGCAAGGCTATGTCCTGGGCGACGACGCCACGGTCACGCTGTCGGGCGCGGGTGCGTCGTTCCACGCCAATGGGCAGCGCTACTCGGTAATCCAGAACGCCGCTCAATTACAGGGCATCGACAGTAACCTCGCCGGGCTGTATGTCCTGGGTGTCAATCTGACCGGAACGTCCACGATCCAATCCTTGGGCGGCGCCAACGGCATCTTCTCGGGTACCTTCGACGGCCTGGGCAACACGCTGAGCAGCTTCTATATCACCGGATCGGGCCCCCATGTGGGTCTGTTCGCCGCGTCCTCCGGCGACATCAGCAATCTGAAACTGGCATCGCTGCGGGTCAACGTTCCTTCCGGCGGCGGAGCGCCCATGTCTATCGGCGCTCTAGTGGGACGCAACACCGGTTCGATCCAGAACGTATCGACGAGCCTGGTGAACCTTACCGGCAGTTCGTATCGCAGCAACGTGATGGGCGGACTGGTTGGCACCAATGCCGGCGGCAGCATCGATCGAGCGACGGTCGCCGGCACGGTGCGGGCCGGATCCCAGACGGTTGCCATTGGCGGACTGGTGGGCGAAAACCTGAATTCACGCCTGACCCGGGGCACGATCACCCGCAGTACGGCGCGTAACGCGGTTTCGGGAACCATCCTGGGCGGCGATCTGGGCGGCATGGGTGGATTGGTTGGCGTGAACCGCGGCTTGATCGAGGATTCGTCGAGTCTGATGGATACGACGGGTTCCGGAACCGGGGCCAATGTTGGCGGCCTGGCCGGCAACAACATCGGCGGAGACATTGAACGCTCGTTCACGGCAGGCCGCGTCCAGGGCGGCTCCAGCGGCAACACAGGCGGTCTGGCGGGCCTGAGCAGCGGGAAAATCTCCGATTCGATCGCCTATGGCGCCGTCACGGGTTCGACCGGCAATGCCACCGGGGGAGCGGTGGGACAAAACCTCAGCGGCGGATCCCTGCTCAACGTCAAGGCCAGCGGCGCCGTGACGGACTACTACGGCGTCAATGTGGGCGGCCTGGCTGGCGTCAATGCCGGTCTCATCGATACCGGAGAGGCGAGCGGCAACGTAAATGCCGGCTATCACCGCGCCGGGGGCAAGGTGGGCGGCCTGGTGGGCTACAACATCGACACCATCGAAGCCTCGGTTGCGCGCGGCCAGGTCACGGGCGGCAGCTCCGGACATTCGGGCGGCCTGGTCGGCTACAACGCTGGCGCGCTGCGGGTGGTCAACGCCAGCGGTGACGTGACGGCCGGGCAGAGCGGCGCGGTGGGTGGGCTGGTTGGTTCCAACCACGGCGTGATTACTTCGGCCACGGCCAGCGGCAATGTCCGCGGCGGCGCCTATGGCCGCATTGGCGGCGTGGTGGGCGAGAACGGCGATACCGGAGAGGTCTTGCAGTCGTCTGGCGGGGGCGCGGTGAGCGGCGACCGCTACGCTTATCTCGGTGGCATCGTGGGGTACAACCAGGGCCTCGTTTCCTATTCCAGCGCCAGCGGGAAAGTGAACTTCTTGAACGGCTATGGCCAGACCTACGGGGGCCTGGTTGGCTTGAACTATGGACTCCTGACTTCCAGCAGCGCGTCTGGACTGGCGTCTCTGGTGCAGCCTGTCGGCCTGAACTACGGAATCGTCGAGTACTAATCAGCAGGGCATGAAAATAGGCCATGGACGGAAACGTCCATGGCCTTTTTCATGGCTGTCGCGACGTCGGATGGATAGCCTTCCGACGTCGCGGCCCGCGGCGGGTTTCAGGGGAACTCGAAGGTGAATTCGGCGCTGCCATCGGCGATGCCGCCTGCGACCGTGCCATTGCTGGGCGCCGTGCGGATGTAGTGCGCTCGCAGCGGCAACACCGCCTGGTCGCCGATGCGCCGCATGTCGTAGGCGGTGCCGTATCTGATCGGCGCATTGCTGAGATCGTTGACCATGGCGATACCTATGCCTTGAGCCGTCTCAGGACCCGGCTTCAAGTTCAGCACCTGCGGGTCCGGGTTCTGGCCGTTCTTGTCGGCAAAGGTGATGGTCGGCTTGGCTGCGGCGCTGCATTGGCTGAGCGCGATGGAGAACTCCTTGGACGGCGAGGTGGCTCCAGGCGCGTCGAAGGTCGAGATCGGCCACTCCCCCAACGCCACCGGAATCGTCCGGTAGGCGCCTACCTCGCACTTGTTGGGCACGATCACGCCGGAGCCTCCTCCCAGTCCGATGATGCCCGTGCCCTGATAGGTAAAGGGCTGGCTGCCGCAGACGTTGGGAATGGCGGGCGACCACGAGGGAAAGTTCAGGATGAGATCGCCGTATCCCACCATGCCCTGTTGGTAGTTGACCGTATAGAGCATCAGGGTGATGTTGGGATCCACCCCCGTCACCTTCAATTCCCCGCTGGGCAGGTTGGCTGGGGCGTCGGTCAGCACAAGGCGCTGGATGTACTCGGTAACGGTTGAGTTCGTCTGCGATGGCGAGCCGGAGGTGTCGTAGTAGACGGGACGCTTGTCGGTGACGGCGGGCGCCGCGCTCGGCCGGATTCTTCTTTCTACCCCGTCCGCGCCCATGACGGATATCTGCAGTCCGATGCCGGGCACATTGGTCCGCGCCGTGCCGTCGGACGTCACGCCGACATTGGGTCCCCACTGTGCCGCCGCCACCAACTCGTGGAGCACGTTGACGGATATGCCGGAACCGAACTGGAAGCTGTTGAAAAGTCCGGCACCGCGTTCGAAGAGGACGTCGCCGACCTGGGATGAACTGGTCAGCGGCTTCACCTCGCGCCACGGGCCCCCGCCCTGGTTCGACTGGGTGCATTTGATGGCCGGATGGGTCATGTTCATCTCGCCGCGGGACGGGGCGCTCTGCAACGCCATCAGGACGGCCAGCAACACCGTGGCGGGCCGGCCAGAAGGCTTGGGCGCGCGTCGTGGACGGGCGCCTGTTTTCTTGTGTCTGCACATACGATTTTCTCCTGGATGCCGGGACCAGCCCTGGCTCAATCTGCGGCCGAGAGCGTCGCGGCGCCTCGCACCAGGTCACCGGCATCGCCGGCGGCCTCGTAGCTCAGCGTGGCGGTCCCCGCCTGGGGTTTGTGCCCTGCGGGCAGCGTGTATAGGGATGTGGCGTAGGGCGCCAGCGTCAATCCGTCCATGCGCAGCGGACCGTCCCTGGCGGGAAGCTCGATCCGTGCCAGCGAGACAAAAAAGGGAGTCGGGTTGCGAGCTTCCAGCTGCCAAGACTCGTCGGTGTTGCCTGTCGCCTGGTATTTCCACGTGATTTGCGCGGGCGCCTCCTGAGGACTGCCTTTCAGCCCCGGCGGCCGGAATAGCACCTTCATCCGCAGCCTGAAAGACAGTTGCAGCCGATTGCGTTGTGCTGCCGGTTGCGACGGGATCTCGAGGAAATTGATCCAGAACACCGACTCGCGGTCTGTCGCCAGGGGCTCGCCCGTGTAGCGCAGTTCCAGTGCCTTGCGTTCACCCGGGTCCAGCCGGTAGACGGGAGGCGTCAGCACGAAGGGGACGGGCAACTCGCTGGGGTCGGTGCGCGTTTGCGCGCGCTCCTGGTCCAACCAAGCCTGTACCAGGATGGGCGCATCCTCCGAGTTGCCGGTGCGTATCGTCAGTGACTTGGCTTGCGCCGGATAGACGAAGCGCGTTCCGATCACGGTCAGGCCGGCCTGCGCCGAGGCGGCCATGCCGGTCATCAGCAGGCAGGCGGCAAGGCCTGCGGCGCTCTTGCGGGCAATCGCGCCGCCCGATCTCAGCCCTGTCATCGCTGCGCCAGCGGGCCGGGGGGGGCGGACTTGACCGCGTCCGCCGGAATCGATTCGCAGGTCAGGGAGAGCTCGTCGTAGCCCCGGGCGCGTTGCGGTGCGCGTTCGGGCAGGACATAGTCGATGGCGCAGCGCTGCTGCGCCCCGGGTCCCCATTGCACGGTGATGCGGCCCTGGTCCTTTTCCACGCGCATGACGATGCGGCTGCCCTGACCCACCGCGCCCACCGACTTGCCGTCGTCGGCGTCGATGACTTCCGCGCCGAACGGCAGCACAGCGCCGTCGGCTTGGCGGCCGGTGATCAACACGGGACGCGCCACGCGGGTGGGGTAGGACAACAGCACGACCGCGCCGGCGCGGGGCGCCACGTTGCGGGAACTGGCCTGCAGCTCCACGTCGTCCGGGATGCCGAGAGGATCGATGTCGATGGTGTTGAGCTGGTACGGGCTCAGGCTGGCGACGACGCCATAGCCCCGGCCGTCCAGCCTGTCGCCGCCGTATCCGATCTGCGCGCCTGCGGCGTGGTCGGCGCGCACCAGCGCCACCGTTTCCCCCAGCGTCTGCGAGAACGTCACGCCGCCGGCATGGGCGAGCACGCCGCCGGACGCGTTCAGTGATGCCTGGCGGTAGCCGGATCCTTGCGAGACGCCTGCGGCGACCCAGGCTTGCGGCAGTCTGTAGCCGATGTTCGCGCTTGCAGAGTTGGCGTTCTCGCTGCTGGCGTGCGAAGCCGACACGGAGTACGTGCCCCGGTCTGACTCGCCCATACTGCCGGCAACCGAAGTCGTGATGTTGGAGCCTGCGCGGGAATCCCCGCTGTAGTAGGTGCTGAGCGTGGGGGCGCCGCGCACGGCCGGGCCCAGCGGAATGGAGAAATTCACCGTGACCAGGGTGGAAGTGTCGCGGCCGCCGCCCGTATAGGAGTCCCGGGTGCCGAGGTTCTGCATGCGCTGCACCCCCAGGGAATAGGTGAGATCGCGCCAGCGGTTGCTATAGCCCAGCGCGAAGTTGACGGTATTGCCGTGGCCTTGCCAGTATTGGATGGCGGAGCCGGACAGATAGATGTTGCCGCCGTCCGCGCCCAATTGCTGGCTGATGTTGGCATCGAGCCGGCCGCGCGTGCGACCCACGTCGCCGTACCAACGGTAGCGCTGCGGCGTGCCTTGCAGTGCGATGCTTTCGCGCAGGCCTACGAAGCCGCTGGTGGAATAGCGGTAGGCCAGCAACGAAAAGTTGGTGCCGCTGTTGGGCAGGTTCTTGCTGTACGACAGACGGTAGCTGGCGCCGGTGCGGGTGCCTTCGTCCGGTAAGTCGGCGCGGGATAGCGTGACGTCCGCCGCGAACGCTCCTATCTGGGTATTCACCGCGGCGCCCGCCAGCGCGGAGCCATAGTGTCCTGTGAACGCCAGGCCACCGTAGCCCGTGTACATGTCTCCCAATCCGCGCTTGAGCGTGCCCTGTATCACGTATTGCGAGCTGCTGCCCATGCCCAGGTCTATCGCCCGTCCCGCCGTCAGGCTGTAGCGGGTGGCGCCAGGCCGCAGCAGCTGGACCGTGGTGGCGAAGGGAACGACGAAGCTGCGCGAACTGCCGTCCGCCTCGACGATGCGCACGTCCAGGTCGCCGCCATATCCCGCGGCTTGCAGGTCCTCGATCGCGAAGGGGCCGGGCGCCACCGTGGTTTCGTACACGAGGTAGCCGCGTTGGTACACCGACACCTGAGCGTTGCTGTTGGCGGTGCCACGCACGACCGGCGTATAGGAACGCAGCGAGCTGGGCAGCATGCGTTCATCGCTGGCGAGCTGCACGCCGCGGAACGACACGGATTCGAACAGGTCGCCGTCGGTGGAACTCTCGCCCAGCAGCAGCTGCGACTTCCATGCCGGCACGTCGGTCTTCAGGTAGGTATAGCCGCGCTGATAGCTGGCGCCATGTCCGGGAGACCAGGTGGCGCTGCCATAGTGGCGCAGGCGAAATGCGCCCACGTTGAGGCCGGCGTTCAGGCCGGCATAGCCGCGCGTGGTCCGGGTGTCTCTGCTTTCCGACGTGAAGATGTTGCTGTTGTAATTCAGCAGCGCCGCCGTTACGCCACTTTCCCAGTTCGACGGGTCCACGTAGGCGCCAGCGCTGGAAAGACGCAGGTAGTACTTGGGCACGGTCAGGTATAGCTTCTGCTCGGCCACTTCCAGTTTTACCTGTGCGCCGGGCACGTAGCGCGCAAGTTCGCCGCAGGCTGTCTCATCGCTCAGAGCGAGCATGCCGTCACCGCGCGCGGCCTTTTCCACGTCCAGGCCCAGGCGCTGCAGCAGGGCGCTGTCGTAACAGGCCGTGGCGCCATCGTTGCCAGCTTGTTGGCGGAACAGAACTTCTTCCAGGCCACGCCACTGGCCGTTGATGTACACGTCCAGCCGATGCAAGCCCGGTTCCATGAAATTGCCGCGTTCGAAGCGGGCGGTGTCGATGGCCGTTCCGCCCGCGCCGTGGAACATCATCTGCGGATCGAAGAACGCTTGCTTGCCGTGTACCGGCGCGGTCCAGGCTGCCGCCGCCAGCAGGGCGGCCCAGACGCCGGGCGCGGATCTGGAGGGTGTCGCGCGCCGTCTCGAGAGACGAGCGGGGTCTGGCAAGCGGGCCCAAGCCCTTGCGTGTGGATATTCCATTGGGACGTGTCAGTTCTATGGTGCGCCGGCGCAAGCCGCGCCAGGTCTTTATTCGGAAACGACTTTTTCGGCCTTGTTGGCGCCGCCGTAATCGGTGATGACTTCGTACTGGACCGTCACCTTTCCTGTCGGCCTGCTTGCGTGCGACGGTATGTCGAAGCGCGTCTTGTCGAACGGCGCGACCATGCCACCGGAAAGTTCGGTGCGCTTGCCGCTCGCGACCAGATCGATGCTCGCAAAGGAAACGTAGTAGGGGGTCGGGTTGGTGACTTCCAGCGCCTGCCCGCCCCGCGGGCCAGGCTGAAGCTTCCAGGTCAACAGACCCGGCGCGGCCTGCACATGGGGGCGCAGCGAGGTTGGCCTGAAGAACACTTTGATGCGGGACCGGAACTGGAAAATCAGCACATTGGTGTCATTGGGGTCGCGCGGCGGCGTTTCCAGGATGTTCAGATAGAAGAGGCTTTCGCGGTCCGTGGGCAAGGGCTCGCGGGTATAAGAAAGCCGCAGTACCGCGCCGCTGTCCGGGTCCACGCGCACGACAGCGGGTGCCAGGACGAAAGGCACGCGCATATCGGCGGGCGGGGTGTCCGCGCTGCCGTCGTCGAGCCAGCTCTGGGCCAGGACAGGACCGCTGCCCGCATTGCGGATGGCCAATGTCACGTCCCGGGTATCCGGTGAAACGACCAGGCGGGTGCTTTGCAGCACAAGCCCCGCCTGGGCCGGAGCGGCCCAGGCGCACAGGGTCATGGCGCAAGCGGCCGCCAGGGATGAAACGATGCGTGCTACAGACGCCATGACCGGCTCGCGCTTAGTTGTAGGACAGCAGGTACTTGATGCTCGAAGCACCCGAACCCGCGCCTGCCGAACCGCCGACGGGGACGTACTTGGCGGCGTACTTCAGTTGCGCCGTGCCGCCGGTGATCGTGGCGACCTGGGGGGTGGTTTCCGAGCCGCCGATGGGGATGAGCGTGGTATTGCCAGCGCCGTTGTTGCGGATCTGAATTTCGACGTTGGGGGCACGGTCGCCGTCCAGCAGCGCCAGGTTGCCCGCGGGCGTGCCGTTGGTCGGATCGAACATGATGCGAACCTTGCGGCCGTCGGTGCAGCCTGCGCCACCCGCCAGATTCAGCTGGAACTCGGCCTCGACGGCGTTGCCCAGAGTGACTTCCTCCGGCGTGGGCGTGCCCAGTTGGACCGTTTGCGTGTTGCCCAGGCCGGGCGTGTTGCCGTTGATGTCGCAACCGGGAGCGCGGATCACGCCCATGAAGTTGATGACGCCATCGACAGCGTGGGCGGGGACCGGGGCGAGCATGGAGAACAGCGCTCCGGATGCCAGGAGGGAGGCGACGATACTGCGTTTCATGTTGTGTATTTCCTTAGAGGCTTGGCTTTCCCGAGGGCGATCGGAATCGACCCCGACGCAGGCCGGACGGGGGTCCTTGGGCGTTGGAGTTGGAACGATCTGTCGGGATTTCTTTAAGACCGGACACCGCTTTACGTCGGCATCCAGGCGGTTCGTACCCGCCGGCGACATGCGCGAATCTGCGCATGCCGGCGAGTACGGGTACTGTATGGGGCAGGGCCGGGAAATTTAGTCGGAAGACATCGATTTCCGCGTCTGAGGAATACGAAATTTTGTCGGGCAGGAAACGATCGTCGCCGTTGCGGCGTCGCGTTGGCCGGCCGCTGCTAGTTTGCGTTGCTCAGCGGATGAACAAAGGTATAGCCCTGCCCATAGCTCGTGCGCAGCGGCAGTTCGATTCCCGCCAGCCGCGCCCGGCGGCGCAAGCGGCCGACCACGCTGGAGACGATGGCGCGCTGCAGATGCACGGGGCGGCCTGCGGCATCCGGCCAGACCTCGCGGTGCAGGTCGGCAATGCTGCGGTACTGGAAGTCGTGGCCGCTCAGGCACGACAACAGTGCGTATTCCTTGTTGCTCAGCGCAATCATGCCGGCGCTGTCCGGCGCGCGCAGCGTCTTCTCAGCCTCGACCAGCGCCCACTCGCGAACCGGCGTGACGCGGACGCTCGCGACGGTCCCCGCCAGGGCCCGCCGCTGTCGTGCCTGGGCCTGCGCCTCCGGCGCGGGCATGGCTTCGCGCTGCAGGCGCGTGCGCAGCGCCGACGACAGGCGTTCCAGGCTGCTCAGCGCCGCCAGCAATTCGTCGATGCCCGCGTCCGAGGACAGGCAGGCGTCGGCGCCGGCGCATATCAGTTCCGCCCTGGTATTGGAGGAGTCATGGGCGGTGATCATCAATACCAGCCCGGCGACGTAGGGGCCGCGGCGTGCGTACATCATCGAGGCCAGCCATTCCGCGCTGCCGTGCATGACGACATAGTGCAGGCCGGGTTCGGCAAGCTGCTCCTGCAATCTGGCGGCGGACTGAGTCAGGCATACCATCTGGGCGCGATCGCCCAACCCCTGCACCAGCGCCGCGGCCGGTTCTATCGCATCGACGCAGACATGGACGGTGTGGTTGAAAGCGGTTTTCTTCATGATCGATGGCCTGTGGTTCGTGGATTCGAAGGGGCTCATTTGTATTCAAGCGTGAAGGTTGCCGTGCCGTTTGCGACACCCGCGGTCACCTGGCTTGCGGTCTGGTAATAGCGGGCATGGAAAGGCACGTCATAGACGCCGTCCTTGGAGACGCCCACCAGGGCGCTTTGGCCATAGGCGACCGGCTGGCGGTCCTTGTCCAGGATCTGGATGCCGACCCCGGTCGCGGCATTGGCATCGGGGCTCAGGGCGATCACGCCCGGCGTGCCCGAAGCGTCGGGCTTGGCGTCCATGCGCAGGTACACGGAATTCAGTTCCGGCTTGGCTTCGCGGCAATTCAGCTTGATGTTGAAGCTCTGTTCCGCCGCCGTGCTGCCGACCGAGCTGAACAGGTTTTTCCAGACCTTGCCCAGCCGGACGGGAGGAGTGGGAGCGGCGGTGCACGAAGGAGTGATGATCGAGGTTGTCCTGCCGTCGATCCGCACGCGCAAGGCCTCTCCTGGCGCGTCTTGCGCGTACAAGCTGGCGTAAAGTCCTGCTTCGAGAGCGCCGTTGCCGGTGGTGGGGCTGATCTTGAAAAGTTGGACGTGAATCCAGCCTTTGGGGCCGATAGTGCCTTCCGTGCCTGCGTGATCCAGGCCCCAGCTGTAAGGGAAATAGAAGCTCCCGACATGGTCGCCTGGACGCAGCCCGATACGGATGCCGATGCCTGGGATGTTTGTCCGGTAGATGGAGGTGTCGTCCACCCGTGAGCCCATGTGAATGGATCCCATCGCCTTTCCGCCGCCGTCACTGCATCTGAGGAGCGCGCCGTCCTTATGACTGATGGGGTATTTTCTGTCGGCGATGGGGTCGACTTTGCTTTGTCCCCTGCCCGGTGGCACGAGTATGTTGCCGAGGTTGATATTGATCACATTCTGAGCGATCCCTGGTCCCAGGGTGCATGCCGCTTGGCTCTGCGGCGCATACGCGCCCAGCATCAACGCCAGGCACGAGAGCGCCAGCATTGCGGCTTTCTGTCGTCCTTTGACGGCCCGAGTGTTTTTCATTCTTGCTTCTTCCTATCGCATGCAATTTTCTGGAGCACGCCTTACAGGCACGTGTAGCTAACTTCGCGTATGGGAGTGGGACGGTCTTCTTCAGGCAGGCGGTACGACACGCCGCAACTGTCGCTGGCGCCACGGCCCCAGACGATGCGCATCGTTCCTGACTGCCGTGCTCCGGTCACGAAGGCTTGGCCGTCCGGCCCCACGATGCCGATCTCCTCGCCCGCCTCGTTGTCGATGCGCGCGCCGAACGGCACCACGCTGTTGTCCTTGCGGGTCAGCGTCATCATCAAGCGATAGCCCACTACCGTCTCAAACCCTGCCTGTATCACCGCGCCGCGGGTGGGCACCAGATTCACCGCCGCGTTCCTGACTTCGATGGTGTCGCCTAGGTCGGCGGTGCGCATTGCCAGGCGATTGGAGCGATACGGGCTCAGGCTCGGCACGATGGCGTAGCCGCTGGCGTTGGTGCTGACGCCGGGATGCGATTCGAAGCGCACATTGTCGGCCGACGGTGCGCGCACCAGCGCCACGGTTTCGCCCAGGGGTTGGCCAAGCGTTACGCCTCCGGCATGCACGACGATGCCGCCTGACAGGCCTGCGTTGATCTGGTTGAAATTCCGTCCCTGCGACGCGCCCAGGTCGAAGCGGCCAATCCTGGAAAGGTAGCTGGCGTCGCCGGTGCTGTTGGCGCCGTTCTGGTTGGAAGTGGTGGCCGTAAGGTGGTAGGTGAGCTGGTTGTCTTCGAGCGCGGAGCCGGAAACCGCGGCTGCGTGACTGGTCTCGCCATTGTTGCCGGTGGTCAGGGAATAGGTGGCGCTGCTGCGCGAGGCACCCAGCGGAATCGATAGCGACAGCATGACCCGGCGGTTTCTCGAACTGTTGACACCGGTGTTCATGTCGACCATGACGTTGTAGCTGACCTGTCTGTAGGAGCCGGCGTAGGCGACCTGGATCATCCGCTCCTTCTGATTCGTCTGCCAGTACGACTGCTGACGCGCCGTCGCGTAGATCGATCCCCATGAGCCCAGCGACTGATTCACGTCGAACCGTAGTTCGTTACGACGGCTGGGTATCCTGCTGCCGCGCTCGAAATCGTCGATGCCGGTCGATTCGCGAAAGGTTCGGTAGCCGCTGGTGGAATAGCGGTAGCCGGCGAGGCTGAAGTTGGTTCCGGATTCTTCGAGGGATTTGGCATACAGGAAGCGTATGGATTGACCCTGGGTTTTCAAGCGCTCGGTGGAGGTGCGCGCATGCGTCAGGTCCAGAGAGACCGCACCGAAACTGCGCAGGTTTTTGCCCACGCCAACCACGCCGGATTGATAGATGCTGGCCGCAGTGACACCGCCATACAACGAGAACTCCTGGACCAGGCCGCGCGCTGCCGTTCCCTGAAGGAAGGTGGGCTCGCGTTCGTTGGAACCGTAGGCGTTGCGGTAACGTCCGGCGGTGGCGCTGTAGCGCCAGGTGCCTTCGCGCAACAACGTGGGCACGGAGGCATAGGCCTGCACGTACCGGTTCTGACGGCCATCCGATTCCGTGATGGTGACTTCCAGATCGCCACCGGAGGAGGAGGGGTACAGGTCGTCCAGCACGAAGGCGCCGGGCGCGACATAGGCGTTGTACACGATGTAGCCGTTTTGTCTGACGGTGACGAGGGCGTTGGTCTGGGCAATGCCGCGTATGGTCGGCGCGTAGCCTTGCATGCTGTCCGGCAGCATGGAGTCGTCCGAATAGACTTGCACGCCGCGGAACGGCACGCTGTCAAAAAAATTGCCTGGCGTATAGCCGTCGCCGAGCAGCAGTTGACCGTTGATCGAGCGCAAGTCGCGCTGCAGATTGGTTTCCAGCGACTGCCATTCTCCGCGTCCGTTGGAGCCGCGGTTGTAGTTGGAGGCGTGGCGCAGGCGCCAGTCGCCGAAGTTCAAGCCTCCGCGCAATCCAGCGTAGGCCATGTAGGGCGATTCGGCGCCGCGGCTGGACGAATTTTCCCCGCCCTGGCGCGACATGTTGAGCTGATAATCCAGCAGACCCGAGGTAATGCCCTTGTCCCAGCGTGACGGATCGACCGAATCCCGCGCCGAGCGCTTGAGCGCGGCTTGCGGAATGCTCAGATGCAACCGTTGCTTGCCGCCGTCGAAGCTCACGGCTGCGTCTTGCACCAGGGCGGGCAGGTCCACGCAGGCGCCATCCGCGCCAGCGGATTCGGGCAATGCGGCCATGTTGACGCCCCAGGTCTCCAGTTGGCTACGGGTCAGGCAGACCGAGGGCTGCTTCTGGCCTTCCTGGGTCTCGATGAGGATTCTGCTCCTGCCCATGGACTGATCGTTGACGAACACGTCGGCCAGGTACTCGCCAGGCAGCACGCTATTGCCGAAACTGAAGATGGACAGGTCTGCCTGCGGCTGGTCTCCGCCTGTGCCCAGGAATTCCTGATTGAAAACGGTACCCGTCGGTTCGGCGGCCTGGCCCGAGAATGAGGCGAGACCCAGCAACAGCGATGCCAATGCCGCGGTAGGGGGCATGCGGCCCTGCGATACGCCAATCATTGCATTAGCTCCGGGCATTAACGGCTTGTGGCAGGCGCGACGGGCTCGGCCTTGACGTGGACCGGGACTTGCGCGCTGGGCACGCGGACTTTTTCCTCGGGGGTCTCGGCGCCGTAGTCGTTGATGGTCGTGAACACGACGTCCACGTCCCGGGGCGCGGATAGCCCGGACAAGGGGTACTCGAGCACACCGCCAGGCGACACCATTCCGCCGTTGATTTCTTGTTGGCCGCCGTTGATCGTCAGCGTGGCGAAGGTGACGTGATAGGCGGACGGATTGGCGATCTTCAGCACGGCACCCCTGCCGCCGGAGGCGACAGCCCATTGCAGTTGCTGACGCTGTTCGCCAGGTTTGCCTGCCAGGCCCGAGGGCCGGTAGAACAGTTTGATGCGGGTGCGCACCGCGATCTGCAGCACGTTTTCGTCCTGGCTCTTTTCCGGGATCTCCTTGACGTTCAGCCAGAACACTGATTCGCGATCGAGTGGCAGATTGCCGGCCAGGCGCAGTATGCGCAGCATGTTTTCCTGGCCCGAATCCAAGCGCGATAGCGGCGGGCTGGCCACGAACGGCGCCTTGGTATTGCCTTCGCCGGCATCGATCCAGGCCTGCACGACGTAAGGAGACACGCCCGTGTTCTTGACGGGAATGGAGGACTCGCGGTCCTTCTCGTTGAAAATGACGCGGGTGCCTCCGACCAGCACGCCGGCTGCCGCATTGGCGTGGGCCAGCGTGGCCGCTAGGGCGAAAATCATGAAGGGCCGCGCCTTGAGGACGAACCGTTGCGCGATGTCTTTCAGCATGAGAGTCTCGATGTTTTGCTCGCAAGCCAGCCGGTTCCCGAAGAACCGCGTGCTGCGAGGATGCTGGCGGCCAGCCCCTTTCCAGAGGGGCCGGCGGTCTGGCAAAGTGGCCTACTTGTAGTTCACCGTGAACTGCGCAGTGGCGTTGGCGGGGCCGACGGTGACCGTGTTGGCGGTCGAGACGTAGACGGCGCCAAACTTCAGATTGTTGGTGCCTGCGCGCAGCGTGTAGTCGGGGGACTCCGCTCCCAACTTGATTTTTTTCTGTGCGGCGTCGCGTAGTTCGACGGCCACGCCGGTGGCGCTGCCAAGTTCGCCGATGCCGATGGCCAGCGTGTCCGTATTGATGGTGTCTGCCGTGCCGGTAAACGTCACGCTTGCACCCTTGGCCGTGGCGCTGCAGTTGGCCAGCTGGAGTTCGAATTGCGCGGGCGTCGAGTACTTGCCGACGGCGCCGTCCAGGGTGGTTCTAGACACTTTTCCAAGTGGGACGGTCAGGTTGGTTGCTTGGGGGGAGATGTCGCACGGCGCATCGACGATTTCGCCGACGAAATTGATGCGCCCGTCTTCGGCCAGGGCTGTTTGGGAAACAACGGCCGCCGTGGCGAGCAGGGCAAACTTGGCAATGGTGTTCTTGTTCATGGAAGTAAATATCCTGAGTCGATTAATAATCAAAAACGCCGCCTGGAGACGATTGAAAACAGATGGCGGCCGACTTTCGAAATGCTGTCTATCGGTTTTCAGGAATTAACTTCCGTTTGATCCGGTTGTTATCAACATTCAATTCGGATATTGACGAAAAGATGCGTCCAGATAATCAATTCGTCTGCTCCTCCGGATCCCGCATGCTGCATTTCGTCGGCAAACGAAAGTTAAAAGAATCAGGATTTGTGAAATGTATGAATCCTCCCTTCTTGTTGTATGAAATTTCATATGAAAAAGACGATTGGCAATTCTTGCCAATAATTGCCAATGTTGTCCGAATGAGGCGATTTAATTGGTGCTTATTGGACTGATTTGGGCCGTGATTTGAAAGCAACGTTTCGTGGATTTTGTTGGGCCGCAGATGTGTGCAAAGGGCTTGCAATATGCCTTCTGCGATAAAATCGCGGCTGCGCAGCGCATACCAAATCCCGCCACAGGCACGACCACCGACACTCCCCAGAATGAAGCCGGAAGTTCTTGCGAGCGCTATGCAGCGCAGCGGCGTCGTCCGCACCCGGCTGCCGGTTGTAGCGGCCGCGATTCTCATAGTCCTATTTGCGTTTGGCGCGCCTATCATTGCCGGGTCCTTGCAACAACAGTTGGCATCGGCCGAAACCTGGTCCTGGGTATTGAACGGAGTTCTATTTCTTGGGCTTTTGTCGGCCGCTCTGGTAATGCGACGCGCCTTGATGAAAGACCGCGACCCGCTGCGGCGTCTGAAGCAGGTCGCCAGTCTTATCGCCGCGGCGCCCGTGGACATGGGCGTGCGGGAAAAATCGCTGCGACTGGTCGGGCCCAGCGCGGGCCTGCAGCGCTTTGCCGACATCGCCGTCAAGAATGGCTGGGGCAAGCCGGAGTACCTCGACATGGCCTTCCTGTCCGATGACGAGAAGGACCGGATCCCGATGGCGCCCAACTTTGCCATCATGGTGAGCGAGTTCCAGGCCGCGGTGGCCAGCGGCGAGCCGAGAGCGTATGACTTCACCCACGAGGTAGAGGCTGTTGGCATCAAGGCGGCACACCAGGCATGGGTTTTTCCGCTGCGGGGCGCCGACGATCAAGTCATAGGCATGTTGTCTGTGGGCATGTATTTTCTCGGCCATGGTCAATCGCTGGACGATTCGGCAAGTGCGCATCGCAGGGCAGAGCGCATCAACGACATGAAGACCCGATTCCTCGCGGCGGTCAGCCGCGATGTGCGCAATCCCCTGAACGTCATGGCGGGGCTGCTGGAGATGGCTGCGCTCGACCTCGCGATGCCCCGCCAGTCGAAAGAGATGCTGGCGACCGTGCGATCCTCTGCCCAGTCGCTGCTTCAGTTGCTGCCGTCCATCGTCGATATCCACAGCATGGAGACGGGCGACCTCTTGTGCACGAGCGCACCCATTTCACTGCGCAGGGTTGCTGCGGACGTGATTGCGCTGTTCGCGCCCAGCGCCTATGAGAAAGGCATCAGCCTGACGTTGGAGGTGGCCCCGGAAGTAGCGGCCAGTCATTTGATAGATGTGCAAGGGGTGAATCAGCTGCTCAACAATTTCCTGTCCAACGCCATACGCTATACGGCGCGCGGCGGGGTCCGGATACACCTGGACGGCGCGCCAGTGGCGAATGGCCAGCAATGGGTCACGCTGTCCGTCATCGATACCGGCAGCGGCATCGAGCCGTACATACAACAGAAGCTGACGGAGTCCCGCTATGAAGCGGGTCTGAGCGCTTCTCCCGATGGCGCCGGCCTGGGCTTGCACTATTGCCAGCAGATGGTGCACCGCATAGGCGGAACCATCCACATCTCCAGCGCTGTCGGCGAGGGTACCCATGTCCATGTCCGCGTGCCGTTGGCGCTTGGCTCCGGAGAATTGAGCGACGTGGCGCAGGAGGCTGAGTCCGAATTGGTGCAACGGCCCTTCACCGGGCTGCGGATGCTGGTTGTCGAAAGCTACGCCGCCAACCGCCTGTTGCTGAAAAGCCAATTGGAACTGCTCGGCCATGAGGTCCAGCTGGTGGAGCACGGCGAGCAGGGTTTGGCGCTGGCCAGGGAAAGCCGGTTCGACCTGATTATTTGCGATAGCGCGTTGCGGGACATGGATGGTGCCGGGTTCATTCAGATGCTGCGTGCGGGTGCCGGCGAAAGCGCCACTGTTCCCGTGTTGGGCTACACGGCCGACGTGCGCATCGAGGATCGGGAGGGGGGCCGGCGCGCGGGAATGGTCGAGGTATTGGTGAAGCCTGCCAGCCTGAGGGACCTGCAACAGGCGCTGGCCTTCTGCCTGCCAGAGGCACGCACCCCAAGCGGGCTTGCGTGCGACGGAGCGGCATAGTGGTCCATCGCGAGGCTAGCGTCATGCTCACGCTTTCCGTGTTCCTGAACATGGCGTTGGCAGCGGCGCTGATCACCGCGCTGGTCTGGATCGTCTTGCGCATCCGTGGCGCCAGTATGCCGCGCGGCGAACTGGCCGGACTGGCGCGCTTGGCGGATGAGCTGCCTGTCGCCCTTTTCATCCGGGATCTCGACCTCAACCTCGTGACGCGCAATGACTCGCTCAAGGAGTACGGGGCCACTTGCCGCCGTGAGGGCTGGAGCCGTCCCCTGCATGCCGCGCTGGAGTCTTTGACCGCGCCGGCCCCTGGAAGCGATCAGCCTCCCCATCTGGAAGAGATCATCCGCGACTATCGCCAGGTGCTGGCCAGCGGCGAAACGCTGGTGCGCGAGCATGCTTTCAAGCATGATCCCGCATCCGGGGTGGCGGCGTGGGCCGCACCCTTGCGCGGGGCGGACGGCGCCGTCATCGGCTTGATTGGGGGCAACGCGCGTTTTCGCGGATTTCCCGACATGCTGCGGCAAGTGTCCGAAACCAGGTTGGGCATGGAGAGGGCCAATTTGATGAAGTCGACGTACCTTGCGTTCATCAGCCATGAAATCCGCACTCCCTTGAATGCGATCATCGGCATGCTCGAGCTGATCCTGGGGCGCGGCGGCCTGTCCGGCGACACGCGTGAGAAGCTTGCGGTGTCGCGCCAGTCGGCCCAATCGCTGTTGTCCCTGATCAGCGGCTTGATCGATATCTCCAAGCTGGAGACCGGCCATTTCCAGCTGCGGCGCAAGAATGTCGATCTGCGCGCGCTGGCGGCCGACGCGTTGGCGCCATTCAGGGCCGCCGCGGAAGCGAAGGGCCTGGAGTTGTCGCTGGACATCGAGGGTGAGCTCGCGGAGCGCCATTTTTCGGATCCGATCCGTCTCAAGCAACTGCTGGATAACCTGTTGTCCAATGCGGTCCGCTTTACGGACCATGGCCGCATCGATGTCGCGCTGCAAGCCGCGCGGTTGACGGAGGAGATCCAGTGGATCACGCTTTGCGTGGCGGACACCGGTCCCGGGATCGCCGCGGATGTTCAGGCCAGGCTGGCTGCGCCGCACTTTGAGCCTGCGCTCAGGGAGCAGGGCGCAGGCATCGGATTGGGGCTGTCCATATGTAGCGAGCTCGCGCGCTTGATGGGCGGATCCATGGAAGTGTCTAGCGCCGCTGGGCAGGGCGCAAGGATCTCGGTGCGGTTGCCGTTGGCGCTGCCGCCTTCCGCACACGCTGCGGTGGCGACGGCTCCTGCGCTCGCGACGGCCGACGCCGGCGGCCTGCGCATACTCGTCATCGACGACCATGAAGCCAACCGGCTGCTGCTCAAGCATCAGCTGCGAATGTTGAAGCATTCCGCGCAATTCGCGCAGAACGGCGCGGCTGGCCTGGCATTGGCGCAGCGGCTGGAGTTCGATCTGATCATCTGCGACTGCGTCATGCCCGTCATGGACGGCGCCGCCTTCACGGCTGCCCTGAGGGCCGGCGGCGGCCTCAATGCGGCAACGCCGGTGCTGGGCTATACCGCGAGCGAACTTGAACTCGATCTGGCTTCCGGCGCGCGGACCAGCATGAACGCCGTGCTGATAAAGCCTGTGGATTTGCAGACGCTGCAATCCTTCATCCTCGCGCACGGCAGGCGACCGCCGGCTCGTGGGACTACGATTCACTGAAGGAGGACGAGATGTCGACTGTCCTGATTGTTGATGATCATCCTGCGTTTCGTCTGGTCCTGAGGACGCAGATTGCGCTGTTGCCCAGCGCAAGCCGGATACTGGAGGCGGATAACGGGGTCGACACGTTGGCGCTGGCCAAGAGCGAGCGCCCGGATTTGATCGTGCTTGATCTGGATATGCCAAAAATGGGCGGTCTGGAGGCGATTTCCCGGATTCTTGCCGTTAATCCGGACTTGCGGATATTGGTGGTGTCGGCGCATGATCCCTCGGTCTTCGCGTCGCGCGTGGCGGAACTCGGCGCCTGTGGCTACGCCAGCAAGCGTCTGGAAATCAAGGAACTGGTCCGCTGCATCGAATCCGTGCTGGCGGGCTATAGCGTATTTCCGAACTCGGCCAAGGCGGCCGGCAACGCGGATCTGGTGGACGCCTACCAGAAAAAACTCGACCTGCTCTCCAATAAGGAAATGGTCGTCACCCAGATGCTGGCGCAGGGTTTGAGCAACAAGGAAATCGGCGACGCGCTGTTCATCAGCAACAAAACGGTGAGCACGCACAAGACCAGGATAATGAACAAATTGCAGATCGGCTCTCTGGTTGAATTGGTCGATTTTGCAAGAAAGTCGAAAATTTCGATGTAAATATCTCAATACGGCGTATTCCCGCGTGAACAATCCATCGGCTCCAGCCAATCATCCCGTGCATGAAGACGCGCAGGCCCAGGCCGTGGCGGCGCTGCGCGGCGAGCTGCTTTCCAAGGTCGGCAACGATCTGGATATCGCCGCGGAGCTGGCTCGAAGCCTGGATCAGAACCATGGGGAGGACGTCGATGCCTTGCTGCTGGCGATCGAGCAGGAGCGATGGACGGAGGTCAAGCGCAATGCGCATCGAATCCTGAACACCGCGCAATTGCTGGGCTGTGGCGCCTTGGTTGAGCTTTGCCTGCGCGTCGAAGGGATGCTTGCCAGGGAAGGCGGCCAGGCGCGTGCGGAACTGTTGGACGACTATGTGCCGGTTGTCCAAAACTTGAGCGCAATCCTGGCGCGCGTGAGGCGCACATTCTGAATCATCCTACATTTTTCGTTCCCAAAGCGCCGTAGAGTGGCGAGATGTAATTTCGCCCCAAGCCCACCAGGAATGATGTATGAAACGCGCCATAGCGCAAAGCCAGCAGCTTGGCGACGAGGAAGTCATGTTGATGGCACGGCGCGGCGACGGCTTGAGCGTCGTGCTGCAGCCGCAGTTCAATCTGCTGAATGGCGAAATGGTCGCCGCGGAATGCCTGGCCCGTTGGACTCACCCTGTCAGGGGTGAGGTCGGACCGGCCGAATTTGTTCCCGCCGTTCATCGCCTTGGCGTGGATCTGCCTTTTTTCGAACAAATATGCCGCTTGGCGGTCGCTGCTTCGGCCGCGCTGAGCGCGCAGGGAATCGACGTGCCCCTGGCGATCAACGCCTCGGCTTCGACCTTGTCCAGCCAGGACGCGATCGATGCCCTGGCGCGCCATGCGGGAGCCGCGAACATCCCGTTGACGCGGTTTCGCATCGAGTTGACCGAGGACCAGCCTATTACCCGTATCGAACCGTTGCGCAAGTCGCTGAAGAAATTCGCGAAGGCGGGCTGCCAGGTCAGCATGGATGATTTCGGAACCGGGTATGCGTCCTTGCAGCTCTTGAACGCGCTGCCCATCGCCGAACTGAAGATCGACGGCCGTTTCGTGCGTCGCATCCGCCGCGACAGGAAGGCGCGCGAAATCACGCGGCTGTCGGTGCTGCTGGGAGAGCGGCTCGGTCTGCGCGTGATTGCCGAAGGCATTGAAAACGCGCCGGATATCGCCCTGCTCCAGTCCATGGGGTGCAGCCATGGGCAGGGCTATGTGCTGTCTCCGCCCATTCTGCTTTCCGAGTTTCTCGAAAGCTGCAGGCGGTAGCGGCGCCAGGGCCGAATTCCTGTGAAAATACCCATTTCCAGGGATATGCGGTTTCACCCGGCTGAGACATAGTTCAGGCTGGGCAATTCCGCCCGCTTTCATCCGATGACCGCCCACATGCTTGCTTCCGAGTCGACCCTGCCTGCCCCGGTGCTGCTGGTGGAGGACGAGCCCCTGATCTGCCGCCGGCTGGAAGGCCTGTTGCTGCAGCTTGGCTACGCGCCGGAGGCGCTGGTGTACGCCGCCACCTTGGCGCAGGCGCGCGAGCGGCTTGCCAGCCAGCCGTTCGCGCTGGCGCTGGTCGATCTGGGCCTGCCTGACGGCAACGGCACGGATCTGATCGCCGAGATGCACGCGGAAGATCCCAGCCTGGCGATCCTGGTGATTTCGGCATGGAGCACAGAGGACGCAATCCTTGCCGCGTTGCGCGCGGGCGCCACGGGCTATGTGCTCAAGGAGCGCGACGACCTGGAGGTGTCCTTGTCCATCCGCAGCGTGCTGCGGGGTGGGGCGCCGATCGATCCCTTCGTGGCCCGTCGCATCATCGAAGAGCTGCGCCCCAGGCGGGTAGAGCCGTCCGATGCGGCAGCGGGCGACCCGGCCGAGTCCGCTGATTCGGGCGAAACCCTGAGCCCGCGCGAAAGTCAGATCTTGCGCCTGGTCTCCGAGGGGCTGGGCAACCGCGAGATCGCCGAGGAACTGCACCTGTCGCGCTATACCGTCGAATGCCACGTCAAGCACATCTACCGCAAGCTCGCCGTTTCTTCGCGGACGCGGGCCATACACGCGGCGCGCACGCGCGGCTTGCTCGATTGAAGTGGCTGGCCGTCCTGTGGCTGGCGCTGTGTCTGGCGCCGGCATGGGCCCAGGAGCCCGCTGGCGCCTGCACGGCGCAAGTGCTGTCCATACAGGTCGCGAAGGGCGGCGATGATGGCCGGCGGCCCGAGACGGCGCCGTGGCAGACGGTCGAGTTGCCCGATGACTGGAGCGCCCGCTGGCCGGGATACAGCGGTACGGCCTGGTATCGGATAGGCTGGCGGCGCGATTGCGCCGGCGGGGCCACCGGGCAGGTGGCATTGGCGCTGGAATCAATCATCATGGCGGGCGAGGTCTACATCAATGACGAACGCATCTGGAGCGATCTGCAACTGACCGAACCTCTTTCGCGCAGTTGGAACATGCCGCGCTACTGGTTGATTCCCGACGCGTTGGTGCGTCCGGGCGAGAATGCGCTGTGGATCCGGGTGGTCGGCGTGGCGGGGCAGTCACCGGGCCTGGGGGCCGTCCATCTGGGCGGCCAATGGCAGGTATTGCAGCAGTACGAAGATCTGTGGTGGCGCAATCGCACCCTGTTCACGCTAAACCTGATCGTTTCGGCCGTCATGGGTGGGCTGTGCTTCTGCATCTGGCTCATGCGCCGCGAGCAACGCACCTATGGCTGGTACGCGCTCATGGCCTTGTTCTGGGTGCTGTTCATCGCCAATGTGCTGATGACCAGTCCCTGGCCGTTCCCGAACAGCATGATGCTGGCCCGGGCCAACATCATGGTCCTGGTGTTGTACGTGGTGTGCTTTTGCATCTTTACGTGGCGCTTCGGCGGGCAGTCATTGCCGCGCATCGAAAAGGCGCTGTGGATGCTGGCAGTCGTATTGCTGGGGCTCGAAGCTTTCACGCCGCAGGTGTATCTGGCCGAGGTGCAGTTGGCGGTCGTGCTGATCGTGTCGGCGATTTTCTTCGCCAATTGCCTGCAGTTCCAAGTGCATGCGTGGCGGACCCGCCGGCCGGAGCACGGCATGCTGGCGGTGTGCCTGCTGATCTTTCTTGCCGCCAGCGTCCATGATCTGCTGCGGCTGTTAAAGCTCTCCGACAGCCAGAGTTCATACACGCCGTTCACCAGCGTCGTGGTCACGCTGTGCATGTCCGCGGTGCTGGGGTTGCGCCATGCGCGCAGTGTGCGCCGCATCGAGCGTTTCAACCAGGAGTTGGCCGATGGCATCGAGCAGGCGCGCACTGAACTTGCCACGACGCTGGAGCGCGAGCACGGCCTGGCGCTCGCGAACGCCCGGCTGCAGGATAGGCTGCAGATTGCGCACGATCTGCACGATGGTCTGGGGGGCTCCCTGGTCCGTATGATGGCCATGGTGGAGCAGGCCAATGAACCCTTGCAGAGCCAGCAGTTTCTGTCGATGCTCAAGCTGCTGCGCGATGATCTGCGCCAGACCATAGACAGCGGCTCCAGCGCGGGCGTCAAGGTGCCGGCCACGCCGCGGGAATGGATCGCGCCCTTGCGCCACCGCTTCATGCAGCTGTTCGACGAACTGGACATCAGTGCCAACTGGCGGGTGCCTGAACTATGGCGTACGCCGCCCAGCGCCCTGCAATGCATGGCGCTGACGCGGCTGGTGGAGGAGTCGCTGGTGAATATGCTCAAGCACAGCCGTGCCCGCCGCGTGGAGCTGGAGCTGCGGCAGTCTGAATCCGACCTCCTGGAGCTGCGCATCGAGGATGACGGCGTCGGCTTTGACGTGGCTGCAGTGTTGCGGGCCGGTATCAGCGTGGGCATGCGCAGCATGCACACCCGTATCGCCAGGGTAGGGGGCGCGCTCGACGTGGCGTCGCGTCCGGGACAGACCGTGCTGACCGCCACGCTGGAGCTGCGGGCCGCTCAGGCTTGAGGCGAGCCTATTTGGCGGTGTTTTCGTCGTCCACCGTCAGTCCGCCGCTTTTCATGATGCTCTGGGCGATCTCTTCGGCGGACTTGCCGGCGAAGCCGTGTTCGCCCGCCGTGATGCGGAAGCTGTCGCCTTCCAGCGGACTCTGCAGCGTGGCCGAGGACAGGAGCACGCCGCCCGAGCGCAGCTGGATGCGCTTGCCCACGCGGTCTCGCGTGAAGTCGGCCAGGGCCTGGCGGCTTTCGGGCTTGAGTTCGACATCCACCGTCCTGGCGGAGGTTTGCGGGTCGGCCCCGGCGGTGGCCCGCGCCACCTGCAGCACGACGGTTTCAGCGTAGGCCGCGCAGGGCAGCAGCGCGGCGAGCACGGCCGCGCGGCCGAGTTGTCTCATTGATGGCATGGCAAGCTCCTTCCGATGGACAGCCCCTCCATGCTAGCCCATGTCGCGCCAGCGCCCGGCCGCGCGGTCTAATATTGCGCCTCGGCTCCGGACAGAGCCGCCACCAAGGAGAGTTTCATGGCAGTGCGCGGAATCTGGTTGTTGTCTGGCTTGTTGCTGGCGGGCGTGGCCCATGCGGGATCGGCGCCGGCGGAGCTGCGCTGTGTCTCGGATAGCGGCAAGGTCGCGCTGGAAGGCTCGATTCCTTCGCCGTCTTCGGAGGAGCTGGATCTGAAGCTGCGTTATGCCGACGGCGGCCTGTCGTTCAATTCGAGCAAGAACGACAGTTACCTGGCGGAAGACTTCCCGCAGTCGGTGTTCACCCTGGTGGTGACGGGCAAGGACGTGCCGTTGACGCTGTACGCCCTGCCGTCCAGCGTCGCGGTAACGAAGCGCGAGAACGGCGACGTCGCCGGCAAGTTCCTGGCCAAGCTGACGTCCGCGCGGCCGCGCTCGGCGTCGGGTGTGCAGGCGGATACCCCGCTGAAGGCCACGCTGAACTGCGAATACCGGTATTCGCTGTAGCTGGACGTTCCGTCTGGCCGGCCGGCCCCTTGTTCCGATGACAGGCCATCGGAGCAAGGGGCTTTTTACCGTCTGAAGCCAGCGGATGCGCGGCGATGGCTGCGCGCTGAAAGCAGTTTCCGTAGCTGGAGTGTTGTTATTACGCCGCTTTGGCGGCTGCCCCGGCCGCTAAATTCCATGAAATTGACATTTTTCTGAATAAAAGCTGACTGTTTGTTGAATGTAAAAATAGGAATGAATATCATTGGCGCTCTTATAAAACCAAGAGCGCGCATGGCGCATCCGCCGCGGGGCGGTTCCTGAAAGAGTCCAATGAGCAAAGCAGATAGATCGACGGCCCATGCCAAGGCCGGTGGCAACCCTTCGGCCTCCATTTATGCCGCGATGTGCGGCGCGCTGATGTCGCCGGGCCTGGTCCTGGCCCAGGGCAGCCTGGCGCCAGGCGCCGCGCACGAACTGTCGCCCGTCCATGTGCAAGGGCAGGCGGTCAGCGACGGCTACGAGGCCAACATCGCCTCCTCTCCCAAGATGACGGCGCCCTTGTTGGATACGCCGCGGTCGGTGACGGTTATCACCGAACAGCTGATGCGCGACCGGGCGGCCACCTCGCTGATGGACGTGCTGCGCACCGCGCCGGGCATTACCTTTGGCGCCGGCGAAGGCGGCACGCCCACCGGCGACCGGCCGTTCGTGCGCGGCTACGAGGCCAGCACCGACATGATGGTCGACGGCATGCGCGACCTGGGCCGCTTCTCGCACGAGACCTTCAACCTGGAGTCGGTCGAGATCCTGAAGGGGCCGAGCTCCGCCTATTCCGGCCGCGGGTCGACCGGCGGTAGCATCAACCTGGTCAGCAAGAGCCCCAAGCTGGAGAACTTCGCGGAAGGCACTGTCGGCGTCGGCACCGACGACAACTGGCGCCTGACCGGCGACGGCAACTGGGCCTTGGGCGAGAGCTCGGCGTTCCGCCTGAATTTCATGAAGCAGGGCGGCGACATTCCGGGCCGCGACCACGTCGAAACCGACCGCTGGGGCGTGGCGCCCTCGTTCTCGTGGGGCCTGGGCACGCCGACGCAAGTCACGCTCAGCTACTACCACCTGCAGAACGACGATACGCCCGACCTGGGCATTCCGTTCAAGAACGAATCGCGCCCCGACCGCGTCACGCCGCCCAAGGTGGACCGCGACAACTATTACGGCCTGATCGGCCGCGACTACCGCAAGAACCAGGCCGACATGACCACCCTGATGGTCGAGCACAAGTTCAGCGACAAGCTGAAGTTGCGCAACGGCACGCGCTACAGCGAGTCCACCAACGAATACGTGATGACGCGCCCGTCCTTCGACAACTGCGCGGCGCGCGTGGGCGGCAGGCCCAACCCCGCCTACGGCGTGGCGCCCTGCTCGAACGAAGCGGACGGCGTGAAGATGAGCAAGGCCCTGCGCAGCCTGAACCAGACCAACCGGTCCTTCATCAACCAGACCGACATGTTCGGCGAATTCACCGCTGGCGGGCTGCGGCACAGCTACGTGGCCGGCCTGGAGTTCAGCACGGAAACCATCAGCAAGCGCGATGGCGTGCCGTCGGGCGGCTTCGACAGGACCTTGCAGGACGACCTGTACAACCCGAATCCCCGCCAGCCGTATACCGGCAGCCTGAGCTGGGGGCCGCGCTACGACGCCGCCAAGACCATCACGCGCGCGGCCTACGTCTTCGACACGGTCAAGTTCAGCGAGCAATGGGAGGCCAACGCCGGCCTGCGCTATGACAACTACCGCGTGACCAGCGGCAACGTCGAGCGCACCGACAATATGTGGAACTACCAGTTGGGCCTGGTCTACAAGCCGGCGCCCAACGGCAGCATTTACGTGTCCTACGGCACTTCGTCCAACCCCTCCGGCGAAACGGCCGGCCAGTCTGGCGGCGCGGATGGCGCGGCCGGCGGTCGCCTGACCGCGGGCACCGCGGCGCTGGCGCCCGAGAAGAGCCGCAGCATTGAAGTGGGCACCAAGTGGGATGTGTTCGACGAGCGCCTGTCGCTGACCGCGGCAGTGTTCGAAACCCGCAAGACCGATGCGCGCAGCTCCGATCCCATCACCGGCGACGTGACGCTGTCCGGCAGCAACCGCGTGCGCGGCATCGAACTGGGCGTGGCGGGTTCCATCACGCCCAAGTGGCAGGTGTGGGGCGGCTATAGCTACATGGATCCGAAGGTCACCAGCTACCAGAGCGGCGGCAGCGACTTCAGCGGTAATCAGATGAAGTTCATCGCCCGCCAGAGCGCCAGCCTGTGGACGACCTACAAGTTCCTGCCCGAGCTGACGGTGGGCGCTGGCGCAACCTTCACGGGCAAGCGCTACGTCGACGACGCCAACGTCTACCAGCTGCCTTCCTACTGGCGCTATGACGCGATGGCGGCCTATCAGTTCAACAAGAACTTCGGCCTGCAGTTGAACCTGAACAACCTGACCGACGAGACCATCTACGAGGCTTCGCACGTGGGTCTGTTCAGCTACGTCGCGCCGGGCCGTTCGGCGATGCTGACCGCCACGTTCCGGTACAACTGACGCCGATCGCGCCAGCCCCGCGCCTGCGGGGCTGGCGCTCCGGCTGCGCGTGTCAGTCGATGCGCGCGCCGGAGATCTTGACGGCCTCGGCCCACTTCGCGATTTCCTGCTGCACGAAAGCCTGGAACTGTTCAGGCGTGGACGGCGTGAACTCGCTGCCGGAGGCGACGATCTTCTCCTTGGTCTTCGGATCGGCCATGACTTCGCGCATGTCGGCCGAGATTTTCTCTACCAGCGGCTTGGGCGTTCCCTTGGGGGCGAAGAAGCCGGACCAGGGCGGCGCGGCATAGCCGGGGAAGCCCTGTTCGGCCACCGTGGGGTAGTCGGGCGCGCTGGCAAAGCGTGCGCCCGTGGTCAGCGCCACGATCTTCAGCTTGCCGCTCTTGGCATACGCCTGGACGGCGGGCAGGCCCGTGATGCCCACCTGGATCTGACCGCCCAGCAGGTCGGTCACCATTGGCGAGCTGCCGCGGTAAGGAATGTGCGCGATTTCGAACTTGCCCTGATTCTTGATCAGTTCCATGCCCAGGTGCGAGGCCGTGCCGTTGCCGTCCGAGCCATACGAGTAATGCGCATCGGGTTTCTTCAGCAGGGCGATCAGTTCCTGCAGCGTGTTGGCCGGCACGTCGTTGTTGACGATGATGGCGTTCGGATACAGCGTGGCCTGCGTGATGGCCTCGAAATCCTTGATCGGGTCATAGCGCATGTTCTTGTAAAGCGAGGTGTTGATGCCGTGCGAACCCGTCACGCCCAGCACCAGGGTGTAGCCGTCGGGCGCGGCGCGCGCCACGTATTCCGAACCGACGTTGCCGCCCGCGCCGGGCTTGTTTTCCACCACGACCGGCTGCCCCCACTTCTTGGAGAGTCCTTCGGCCACCAGGCGCGCGGTGATGTCGGTGGCGCCGCCGGCCGGGAAGGGCACGACGATGGTGACCGCGCGGTTGGGGAAATTGTCCGTGCCCTGCGCAAAGGTGGGGGCGGCGGCCAGCCCGATGGCGCTGGCGAGCAGCGCCAGCATGGTGCGGCGGGTGGTCGGCCGCGAGTGCGTGGCGGAGATAGTTGAGTACTTCATGGTTCAAGCCCCTTGTAGTGTGATGTAAGCCTTGCGTGAAGTTGGCGGCGGCCGCGCTACAGCGCGGTGTATCCGCCGTCCGCGCGTATGTCCGCGCCCGTGATGAACGAGGCGGCATCGCTGATCAGGAAAACTGCTGTTTGCGCGATTTCGTCGGTGGTGCCGAGGCGTCCGGCGGGATACTTGGCCGACAGCGCGGCGCCGGCGGCTTGCGCGCTGCCGTAGCGTGCGACAAGCCGGCTGGTGAGCACCGCGCCTGGAGAAAGGCTCAGGCCGCGGATGCCGTCGGCGGCATGGTCCACCGCGATGGCGCGCGCCAGTGCGATGAGGCCGGCCTTGCTGGCGCCATAGGCGCCGCGGCCTGGCGCGGCCACGCTGCCCAGCTGCGACGCGATGTTCAGCACCACGCCGCCGCCGGCCCGCGCCATGTGAGGGATGGTGTACTTGCTCATCAGCCATGCGCCGGTCAGGTTTACGTCCAGCGCCTGTCGCCATTGTTCCAGCGTCAAGTCCGCGACCTTGTTGCCTGGCGTGACAGTGGCGGCGTTGTTCACCAGGGCGTGGATGGCGCCCCAGTGCGCGACGGCATGCTCGACGGCGTCGCGGGTGGCGTCCGCGTCGGTCACATCGCAGACGCGCGTCAGCACGCGGGCATCCGGCGCGCCCAGTGTCTGGCGGCATTGCGCGAGCGATTCCAGATCCCGGTCCAGCAGGGCCACGCGGGCGCCGGCAAGCAGGCAGTGCGCGGCGATCGCCTGGCCCAGTCCGCCGGCCGCGCCGGTCACGATCACGGTCTTGCCATCCAGTGCCGGTGTGGCTGTCGTCGTCATAGCGGCATCGTTCCCAGCGAGGCGCCGCCGCAGACATAAAGCGTCTGTCCGGTAATGGCGCCGGCCTGCTCGCCCAGGAAGAAGGCGATGGCCGCGGCGACTTCGCGCGCTTCGATCAGGCGTCCCAGCGGCAGGTCCATCCGTGGCGGCGCGCCGCGCTGCGGGTCGTGCAGCATTGGGGTGTCGACCGCGCCGGGGGCGATCACGTTGACGGTAATGCCGCGGACGATGAGTTCGGCCGCCAGGCTGCGCGCCAGGCCTATCTGCGCGGACTTGGTCGCGGCATAGGCCAGGCGCTGCGCGCGCCCCAGCACGGCGCGGCTGGACACCAGTGCGATGCGGCCGCGTCCGTCCGGCAGTTGCGGCGCCAGCGCGCGGACCAGCGCCATCGGCGCGGCCCCGTGCAGTTGCCACAGCAATGCCGCGTCTTCCGGGCGCGTATCGAGCGCGCCGCCGGTGCGTACCACGCCGGCGCAATGCGCCAGCGCGGTCGGGGCGCAATCGTCCAGCAGGGCGCACAGGCCGCGCAGGGCGGTGGCGTCGGCCAGATCGCAACGCAGATGGCGATACAGCCCATGGCCCAGGATGGCGGCAGGCGCGATGTCCACGCCCGTCACCCGCCAGCCGGACGCCAGCAGCAGTTCGGCCAACGCCAGGCCGATGCCGGACGATGAACCCGTCAGGACGCAATGCGCCTGCGCATTCCGCTCAGTCATGGCGAGGTACTCAGTCGGCCAGCGTCGTCAGCCGCTTTTCCATGGCGCGCATCTGCTCGTAGCCCATCAACTGCATGATGTCTTCGATGCCCACCAGCAGGTCGGGGCGGTCCGCGGGCTCGCCGCTGGCGATCACGCCCTGCATCACTTGCAGCGCCTGGCGCATGCCATAAATGGCGGCGGCCGGCAGCATGCGCGGCAGGCTGATGCGCTTGACGCCGATTTCCTTCAGGCGCGGCAGGGGGATCAGGGGCGTGGTGGGGCGGTTGCGGATGCCGAATCCCATATTGACGCTGACCGGGATGCCGGCGGCGTCCACCAGGCGCTTGATGTCGTCTTCGGTGCGCACGGCGTCGGGAAACAGCATGTCGGCGCCGGCGCGGGCATAGGCGCGGGCGCGCTTGACCGCGCCTTCGATGCCTTCGATCGCGAGGGAGTCGGTGCGGGCGATGATGACGAAGTCATCGTCGCGCCGGGCCAGGCAGGCGGCCTCGATCTTCTTGACCATTTCCGCCTCGCTCACCACATCCTTGCCGGGCATGTGGCCGCAACGCTTGGGGCTGACCTGGTCTTCGAGGTTGATTCCGGCGACGCCGGCTTCCTCGAACATCTGCACCGTGTGATAGACGTTCACGGGGTTGCCATAGCCGGTGTCGGCGTCGGCCGTGAGGGGGATTGAGACGGAGCGAGCCAGGTGGCGGCAGTGGGTGACGTTTTCCGACAGCCCCATCACGCCGATATCGGCGATGCCCAGCAATGCGTTCGACACGGCCGCGCCACTGGTGCAGGCAGTCTTGAAACCCGCGGCTTCGACCAGGCGGATGCTGTATCCATCGTATACGCCGGGGGAAACGATGAAAGGTTCGTTCTTCAGCAATTGCCGGAACTGGTGGCGCGGGTTGTTCATGTCGTACTGCTCCAAAGAGTGTCAGGCAGCGGAGACGGGGTGCCCGGCGATGCCGGACGCCCCTTCCGCCAGATGTTCAAAAAGGTGTTGCGCCGCGCGTTCGATGTGCGAGCGCATCAGCGATTCAGCCAGTTCGGCGTCGCGCGCGCGGATTGCGCGCAGGATTTGCCAGTGCTCGGCGTAGGCGTCGTCCTTGCGCTCCAGCACGGTGCCGGAGTGCCGGCGGTAGACGCGCAGCAGGTGGTATAGGTCGCCGCAAAGGGCGTTGATGATGCGGTTGTTGCCGCTGGCGCGCACGATGCGCTCGTGGAAGTCGAAGACCCGCGGCGCCGGCGCGCCGCCATTGGCGGCCTCCAGGCGGCGCTGGCGATCCTGCTCCAGCTCGACCAGCAACTGCGCGATTTCTGCGTCGCTCATGCGGCGGGTGGCCAGGTTGCAGGCCACGCCTTCCAGCGCCATGCGCATCTGGAACAGTTCCAGCGCGGACTCCGCCGACAGCGTCACCACGCGCGCCTTGATGTAGGGCTCGCGCGTGATCAGCTGGATCCCTTGCAGGCGGCGCACCGCCTCCCGCACCGGGCCGCGGCTGACGCCGAACTCCTGGGCCAGCGCGACTTCATTGATGACGCTGCCCGGGGCCAGCCGGCCTTGGTAGATGGCATCCAGCACTTGGTCGAAGACCACGTCGGCCAGCGGGCCGGTGGCGTCTTCCTTGATGGCGATGGAGGTCGTGACAGTGTTCATAGTGTTGACAGCCTATCAAAGAGATCTAAAAAGTGTCAACTCTTTTGGAGTTGGGATTGTTTTGAGCGCAGGCCGGGATTGCCTAGCCTGTACGGATAATTTATCTATTTTAACGAGAAATTTACGGGTTATCCCTGGGGCTGAATGAAGGATTAATCTATCTACACTTGCGTCAGAACTTCACGAAACTGTTTTTGGTGAGTCTTTTTCTGCTCCATGTTTCTGCTGTAGTGTTGACACTATTGTTTCGCAAGCCGTAAGATGAACTCAGTTGAGATTTTCCCGATTACCGCTGCCATGATCCAGTCTTTCCCCTGTTGCGGCAGGACGCTGCGCTACGCGGACCTGTCCGCTGCCGCCCTTGCGGCGGGCCGCGACATCGCCGCGTATCCCTACGTCATCCGCGTATTGCTGGAGAACCTGCTGCGCCACCGCGCCTGGGGCGCTGCCGTTTCCGAGGAAGAAATCGGCAGGCTTTGGGCTTGGCGCGAACATCCCGGCGCCGACTTGCCGCTGCATGTGGCGCGGGTGATCCTGCCCGATTCCAGCGGCCTGCCGGTGCTGCAGGACCTGGCGGCGTTGCGTGATGCAGTGGCCCAGGCGGGCGGGGACGCGGCGCGGGTGGACACCCGCATCCCCGTGGACCTGATCGTCGACCATTCCCTGCAGGTCGACCATTGGGGCGATGCAGGCGCGGTGCAGCGCAACCTGCGCCGTGAATTCGAGCGCAACGACGAGCGCTACCGGTTCCTGAAATGGGCGCAGCAGGCCTACAAGGGCCTGCGCGTCATTACGCCCGGCATCGGCATCATCCATCAGGTCAACCTGGAATACCTGGCGCCGGTGGTCGCGCGCCAATCCCGGCCAGATGGCGACTGGGCCTACCCCGATTTCGTTATCGGCGGCGACTCTCATACCCCGATGGTCAACGCCTTGGGCGTGCTGGGCTGGGGCGTGGGCGGCATCGATGCCGAGGCGGCTTTGCTGGGCCATGCCTACACGTTTCCGATTCCGGAGGTGGTCGGCGTGCGGCTGCGTGGCGCCATCGAGGCGCCCGCGCTCACCACCGACGCCGCCCTGCTGATCACACAGCAATTGCGCGCGGCGGGCGTGGTGGGTTGCATGGTCGAATTCTTCGGCCCCGCGGCAGAGGCGCTAGGCGTGCCGGAGCGCGCAACGATCGCCAACATGGCGCCCGAGTACGGCGCCACCTGCGGATTTTTCCCGATCGACGCCCGCACGCTGGACTATGCCCGCATGACCGGGCGGAGCGAGGAGCAACTGGCGTTGATCGAAGCCTATGCGCGCGCCAACAGCCTGTGGCGCGAAGCCGGCGCAGCCGCGCCGGCCTATAGCCGGGTGATAGAGATCGACTTGTCGGCGGCGCGTCCCAGCGTGGCTGGTCCGCGCCGGCCGCAGGACCGCATGGACGTGGGCGATGTCGCGGCGGACTTCCGCCTTCGCCTGGGCATGTCCCTGGCCGAAGGCGGGTTCGGCGTGGACGCGGCCGCCCTGGCCGCGCATCCACCCAGCCGCGCAACGCCGGGCCACGGCTCCGTGACGCTGGCGGCCATCACTTCCTGCACCAACACCTCCAATCCCAGCGTGATGCTGGCCGCCGGCCTGGTCGCGCAAAAGGCGTTGGATCGGGGCCTGACGCCGCCTGCCTGGGTCAAGCGTTCACTGGCGCCGGGTTCGCGCGCGGTGACGCGCTACCTGGAATCCGCTGGTCTCCTGCAGGCTTTGCAGGCGCAAGGTTTCCACGTGATCGGCTATGGCTGCACGACCTGCGGCGGCAAGTCCGGCCCGCTGGATGCCGCGGCGGCCGATGCCATCACCGAAGGTGGCCTGGTGGCCGCGGCAGTGCTGTCCGGCAACCGCAATTTCGAAGGGCGCATCCACAAGCTGCTGCGCGCCAACTACATCGGCTCGCCCGCAATGGTGGTGCTGTATGCGCTGGCCGGCAGGATCGATGTGGATTTCGAGCACGAGCCGCTGGGACCTGGTGCCGATGGCGCGCCCGTCTATCTGCGCGACGTCTGGCCCAGTCAGGAGGAGATAGCGGCACTGCTGCCGCTGGCCGCGGACCCGGCATTGTTCGCCGAGGTCTATGATCCCGCCAGCCTGGACAGCGCGATCTGGCGCGACCTGGCGGCGCCCTCGGGCCTGCGCTTCCCCTGGGATCCGGAATCGCAATACCTGGTCGAGCCTCCCTTCTTCAAGGCTGAGCCGGGCCGCGATGCGCTGGCCGATCTCGAAGCCAGCCTGGCGCGCGGCCGTGTGCTGGCCGCGTTCGGCGATTCGCTGACGACCGACCATATCTCGCCCAGCGGCGAGATCCCGGTGGACACGCCGGCCGGCGCGTACCTGATCGACAAGGGCGTGGCGCCCCGCGACTTCAATACCTATGTGGCGCGCCGCTGCAATCACCATGTGATGACCCGCGCCACCTTCGCCAACATCCGCATCAAGAACGCCTTGGTGCCCGGCGAGGAAGGCGGCCTGACCTGCCATTACCCCAGCGGCCGTCGTATGGCGGTGGTCGATGCGGCAGAAGCATATCGTGCCGCGGGCGAGGCCAGCGTGATCCTGGGAGGCAGGGACTACGGCATGGGCAGCAGCCGCGACTGGGCCGCCAAGGGCTCGGCGCTGCTGGGCGTGCGCGCCGTGATCGCGGAATCCTTCGAGCGCATCCATCGCGCCAATCTGGTGGGCATGGGCGTGTTGCCGCTGGCGTTCGTGGCGGGCGAAGGCTGGCGCCAACTGGGTTTGACCGGCGCGGAAATCCTGCGCTTCGAGAACGTGGCCAAGGGCGTGCTCCAGGGCGAGCCCATCGCCGTCATCGCCGAGGACGGCGAGCGCCGCATCGTCTTCCAGGCCTACGCCCAGGTCCTCACGCACGCCGAACGCAAGCTCATGGCGGAAGGCGGCATCCCGGCCAGCGTCCTCAACGGCTTCTTGAACGACACGGAGGCCGCGGATGCGGCCCATTGCTGACAACGCGCATCACTCAGGACACACGACATCATGCTGGATCTGCTACTCACCAATGCAAGACTGTTTTTGCCGCAGCAGGGCTTGACCGAAGGCGTGCTTGGCGTCATCGATGGCCGCATCGCCATCATTGCCGAGCCGGGTACGCCGCTGGAAGCTCGCGAGACCATCGATTGCCAAGGGCTGTGGGTACTGCCGGGACTGATCGATCCGCACGTGCATTTCGGCTTTGGCTCGCCCGAGACCGACTTCGAAACCGAGTCGCGCTTCGCCGCGCTGGGCGGCACCACCAGTGTGTTGTCGTTTCATCGCTCGGCGGACATCCGTGAATCCTTTGACAAGGTGCGCGACCGCGCCCTGTCGCAAAGCTGCGTGGATTTCGGCTTCCATTTCGGCATCACCAGCAATCTGCATGTGGAGACGCTGGAGGAAATCTCGCGCCGCTTCAATGTGAATTCCTACAAGCTCTACATGATGTACAAGGGCGCGGCGGGCCTGTCCAAGGGCTTTACCGACATTGACGACGGCCTGCTGTATTCGGCGCTGCGCGCCACCGCCGCGATCCCCGGCGCGATCATGGGCGTGCACTGCGAAAACGTCGAAGTGATTCCGGTCCTGCGGGACCCGCTGCGCGCCGCCGGCCGCGACGACCTGAAGGCCTGGAACGAACAGAGCCCGGACTTCCTGGAAGCGGAAAACGTGCACCGCGTCTGCTACTTCGCGGCCAAGACCGGCGCCGCGGTCAACATCGTGCACCTGAGCAGCCGCGAAGCGCTGGACGAGGCGCGGCGCCACCGCCGCACGCCGGACGCGCCGCCCATCTACGTCGAGACCTGCCCGCACTACCTGTTCCTGAATGAAGAATCGCCTGCCGGGACCTATGCCAAGGTCAACCCGCCGGTGCGCGGCCAAAGCGATGTGGACGCCATGTGGGAAGGCGTGCTGGACGGTTCCGTCACCACCATCGGCACCGATCACGTGCCGCGCAAGCGCGCCACCAAGGACACGGACATCTGGGCCGCCAGCAACGGCTTCCCTGGCACCGGCCTGATGTTGCCGGTCCTGTTGCATGAGGGCTACCACCGCCGTGGCGTGCCGCTGGAAACCCTGATGAAGGTCTGCACGGAAAACTCCGCCCGCATTTATCGCATGCCCGGCAAGGGGAGCATCGAGATCGGCAAGGACGCCGACCTGGTGCTGGTGGACCCGGACCTGGAGCGCACCGTCGATCCCGCCACGCTCGAATCCAATTCCGACTACTCGCCCTACGAGGGCATGACCCTGAAGGGCTGGCCCGTGCGCACCCTGGTGCGCGGGCGCACCGTGGCGCTGGACGGCCGCATCACCGATGCCGCGCGCAGCAACCCGGGCGGCCGCTATCTCAAGCGTCTTTGAACTGAACCTACTCTCTTTCTGGCAGGCATTACCATGAGCGAAACCAAGCGAATCTGGGACGATTTTCTGACCGAGCGCGACAAGCAGGTACTGGCGCAAGCCGGCTACGGCAAACGCGGCGGCTTCGGCAAGCGTCCGGCCCTGTTCATCATCGACGTGCAGTACAACTTCTGCGGCGACACGCCCGAAGACATCCTGGAAGGCCTGAAGCAGTACCGCACCCACTGCGGCCGCGAAGCCTGGGACGCGGTCGCGCATATCGTGCCGCTGCTGGAATTGGCGCGCGACAAGAGCATTCCGGTCTTCTATACCGAAAGCGGCCGCCGCGCCGACTTGCTGGATAGCGGCGTGCAGGTGGGCAAGAACCATCGCGGCGGTGAAAAGACCGTGCTGGCCAATACCCACGCCACCCAGACCGTGGAGCCGCTGGCGCCGCGGCCGCAGGACATCCGCATCACCAAGCAGAAGCCGTCCTGCTTCTTCGGCACCATCTTCATGAGCCACCTGAACTTTCTCGACGTGGACACGCTGATCCTGGTGGGCTGCACCTCGTCGGGGTGCCTGCGCGCCACCACGGTGGACGCCTATTCGTACAACTTCAAGGTCATCATCCCCGAAGAGGCCGCGTTCGACCGCTTCCAGGCCAGCCATGCCATGAGCCTGTTCGACCTGAACTGCAAGTACGCCGACGTGATTCCGTCGCGCGAGGTGCAGGACTACCTGCGCAACCTGCCCGCGCCCGCCGGCGCGGACCAGGCCTGAAGCGCGGCAGGGAGCGCGCGCCATGGCCGTGACTGCCGCCGGACCGCTGCCGGTCTATTTGCTGACGGGCTTCCTGGGCAGCGGCAAGACCACGCTGCTGTCGCGCCTGGTGCGCAGCCCGCGTTTTGCCGACACGGCGGTGATCATCAACGAGTTCGGCGAGATCGGCCTGGACCATATGCTGGTGGGCCGCGCCGACGACAGCGACGTGGTGTTGCTGGATTCGGGCTGCCTGTGCTGCGCGGCCACCAGTTCGCTGCAGGACACGCTGGAGTCGCTCTATTACAGGCGCCAGCGCGGGGAGATTCCTGCTTTTACGCGGGTGGTGGTGGAAACGTCCGGGCTGGCGGATCCCTGCCCGGTCATCAACACGCTGGCGGCGGATCCGCTGATCGCCCGCCATTACCGTTTCGGCGGGGTGGTGGCGACGGCCGACGCGTTGCACGGCATGGTGACGCTGGACGCCTATCGCGAAGCCAGTACCCAGATCGCCATCGCCGACCGGATCGCGCTGACCAAGACCGATCTGGCCGATGAGACCGCCATCGAGGCGCTACGGTCTGCGTTGCGCGGCTATAACGCCAGCGCGCCCATCCGCGCGGTGTCGCCCGATACCGTGGACGAGGATGCGCCGGCACTGTTCGACGGGCTGCGCCCTGAGCATCTGGACGCAGCCGAGCTGACCGCCGCGGCGCCGCTCGCCGCAGGGCCGTTGGCGCATGTGCTGCGCTACGGCATCGTGTCCTACGCCTTCCCGCAGAGCCGGCCGGTAGGCTGGGAGGAATATGCGCGCTGGACCCGGCATATGCAGCGCCATATCGGCGACCGTCTGCTGCGTGCCAAGGGCTTGCTGCGCTGGACGGATGGCACCCTGCGCGCGGTGCACGGCGTGCGGCACGTGTTTGCAACGCCCGAGCCCGTCGCCCTGCCGGAAGGTGGGGTGCAGCCGGGCGCCATGGTCCTGATCGTGCAAGACCTGTCTGGCGAGGAAGTGGACGAGGCGATGCGGCCGCTGGATCTGTGAGTTTGCCCGGCGGCGGCGCCTGGAGCGACCGCGCATCAGGGATGCTTGCCGGCGCCACCCAGATGCAGCGCGACAACTTCGGTATCCATGCCAGCCAGGCCCGGATACCGCGTCCTGACCTGAGGATCGTGTCCCGGCACGATATGGTCCGGAGACTCAGCGAATTTAAGCAGGATCTCGTAGCCCGCCAGCATGTCGGCAACGTTGTCGACGATGGGAAACGGCGCGTCCCGCCCCATGTTGTCGTAGTAGTGGCTGGCGTCGGAGGCCAGCACCATCCAGCCGCGCGTCGTGTGCACGCGCACGGCCTGCAGCCCGCGCGTGTGGCCGCCGATGTGCAGCAGTTGCAGGCCTGGCGCGATCTCGTCGTGGCCGTGGTAGAACGCCACGCGCTTGTCGTACACGCCGCGCACTACGTCGATCACGTCTTCCACCGCATAGGCATGGCGCAGCATGTCGAAGCGCATATTGCAGCCGCAGGCGTAATGCAGCTCGCTTTCCTGGAGATGCAGGTGGGCTTGCGGCAGCTTGCGGATGTTGCCGGCATGGTCATAGTGCAGATGCGTGACGATGACGTCGCGGACGTCGGCGGGCGCGATGCCCAGCTGTTCCAGCGCGTCTATCGGGCAGCGCAGGAACTCGCGGCCCCGGGCCCGCGCGGCCTCTTCATTGAATCCCGTGTCGACGAGGTAGACGCGTGCGCCGTTACGGATGACCCAGACAAAATAGTCCATCGGCATCGGGCCGTCGTGGGGGTCCGGGGGCGTGATGAAGTTCTGGCTGCGCTTGCGCGCCACCGTGGCGTAGCGCAGGGCATAGACTTCGTAATTGGGCAGCGTCATGCGATGGCTCCGGTAGTGCGCAGGCGATCCAGCTCGGGCCGCAGATAGTCCAGCAGGCGTTGCGGGTTCTCGACCATGGGGAAATGTCCCAGTTCCGGCATGGCCTGAAAGCGCGCGCCGCGGATCAGGGCCGCTACCCGGCGGGAATCCTCGGGGCTGGCTGAATAGTCGTAGGCGCCCGTCAACAGCGATATGCCGAAGGCGTCGGCGTTCAGGCCGGCCAGGTGCGTCGCGGCGTCGAAGTCTTCGCTGTAGAACCAAAGATCGTTGGCGTAGACATTGAAGCCGCCCTGCGAGTAGATCCAGGCCGCATCGCGCCGGGCCTGCAAGGTGGCGGCCGGACCCATCAGGCCGCGCACGTAGGCGGGGTTGTGCGCGGCCTGGTTGACCTGGGGATGGCACAGCATCGGGGTGCGCCGGCCCGCGGCCTTGTAGGGCGCTTCCAGCGCGGCGACGCCGGCCACGTCGGCGGGGCTGCGCGCGGCGACCACCAGCGCCATCGCCGCGCCCATCGAGCAGCCCAGCAGCACGGCCGGCGCGCCCGCCAGCTGGCGGATCACCGCGAGGCAGATCTGTAGATAGGCGTCTCGGGACAGGCCCGCTTCGGTCCAGGCCTGGCCCGGCAAGGGCATGCTGCGGCCGTGTCCGGGCATGTCGAAGGCGATCATGCGCCATTGCCGGCGCAGCCCGGGGTCGGTCATCAGCGCATGGTATTGGCGGGAGTCCGCGCCCGCCGTGTGCAGCATCAGCAGTGGCGGTCCGGCGTCGAGTCCACTGGTTTCATAGTAGAGGGAGGTCCGGGCCGGGCCGATATCGAGGGTGGCGTAGGCGCCGGTAATCGGGCTGCGGTCCAGCAATTCGGGCGCGGCGGCGAGTTGGCCGCGCAGGATCTCGAACAGCCGTTCGAGCGGGTGCAACGCCTGGGCGACGGCCAGCGCATCGCCGGTGACGCGCAGGCCCTGTGCCTGGCGGCGGGCCGCGGTAAAGGAGTGGTAGCCCGGGGGCGGGGCGTCGCTGAGCAGCTTGTGCCAGGTTTCGGGCGGAGCGCTGACGACGATGCATTGCGAGGGGGCGGCGGGCTGGCCGGCCCAGGCCGCTATCTTTTCATCCGGTCCGGGGCCTGCTTGCAGCCAGATGGCGCAGGGCAGGCCGCGGGCGGCCAAGATGAATTCGCTATCCTGCTGCGCCAGGGCTGCCCCGGCCTTTAGTTTCTGGACGATCGCCTTCACTGTCGGATGTCTCCTGTTGCTGGCGCTTGAGCACTTCGAGCGCGGTGCGTTGCGCGTTCACGATATGGCTCTGCGCCGCGCTTTGCGCGCCTTGCGGGTCCCGAGCCTGGATGCGCTCGAAGATCAGATCGATTTCGGCCATGCTTTCCGGCAGGCGGTCAGCGCGCGCGAACGAGGTGGCGCGCAGCAGGTTGATGCGCGACAGCAGGCCCGGCAGCATGTCCTTGACCAGATCGTTGTCGCAGCCGCTCAGCAGCACGTCGTAGAAATCGCGCTTGGCCGCCAGCAGGGCCGACTTGTTGCTGCCCTTGGCCTGGCGGTGCAGGGCATCCACCGCCTTGCGCAGTCGTTCGACGTCGGGGTCGCTCGCCAGCCGCGCGAATTCATGCGCGGCATAGCCTTCCAGCAGGGCGCGCAGGGCGTAGAGGTCGCGGGCGGCCTTTTCGGTGATGCGCACGACGGTGGGGCCGCGATGCGGTTCGATGGAAATCAGGCGTTCGGCTTCGAGCGTGCGCAGCGCTTCGCGCAGGGTGCTGCGGCTGATACCGAGCTGATCGCACAATTCTTGTTCGCGCAGGCGTTCCCCGCCCTTGATCCGTCCGTCCATGATGGACGCGCGCAGGAATTCCTCCACGCGGGTGCGCAGGGTGCCGGGTTTCTCGAATACCGCGCCTGTCGGGCTGGCCATGGTTGTCTCTCGCTTATCCTGGCGGCAAGTCCGCGCGTCGGCGAGGGCTCATGGCCGCGCCGCGGCGAACCGCCGTGTCTACGTAAAGACGCAATATATCCCGTCGGCGGGCCATGGCTACAGTCCGAGGTAGGCCGCGCGCACGCGGCTGTCTTCCAGCAGTTCGCCGCTGGGACCGGACAGCACCAGGGAGCCCGACTGCAGCACGTAGGCGTACTCGGCCACCGACAGCGCCAGGCGCGTGTTCTGCTCCACCAGCAGAATGGTCAGGCCGCTGCGGTGGATGTCGACCATGGCCTGGTGCATTTCCTCGACGATCTTGGGCGCCAGGCCGTGGCTGGGCTCGTCCAGCAGCAACAGCCGGGGTTCCAGCATCAGCGCGCGGCCGAAGGCCACCATCTGCTGTTCGCCGCCGGAAAGCGTGCCGGCCTGCTGGCGGCGTCGTTCCCGCAGCCGTGGAAACAGGGTGTAGATCCTGTCGCAGCCGCGCCTGACTGCCGTCATGTCGCGGCGGCGGGTGTAGCCGCCCAGGTACAGGTTTTCTTCGACCGTCATTTCCGGAAAGACGTGACGGCCTTCCGGCACGTGGGCGATGCCCAGTTCGGGAATGCGGTGCGGCGCCAGGCGCAGGATTTCCTGTCCGTCGAACTTGACGCTGCCGCCGACCTTGTCCAGCAGGCCGGAGATGCAGCGCAGCAGCGTGCTCTTGCCGGCCGTGTTGGCCCCGACTACGGCGATGAAGCCGCCGGCGGGGACATCCAGCGTGATGTCGCGCAGCACCGGACTGCGGTCGTAGGCGGCGGTCAGCCCCTGGATCTGCAACAGGCTCATGCCGGGACCTCCACCTGTTCCAACGACTTGCCCAGGTAGACCTCGATCACAGTGGGATCGGCCGCGATCTGCGCCGGGCTGCCCTCGGCGATCTTCTGGCCGAACGACAGCACCAGGATCCGGTTGCACAAGCGCATGATGGCGCGCATATGGTGTTCCACCACGATGAAGGTGATGCCGGATTCGTCGCGCAGGGTGCGGATCAGGTCCAGCAGGGCGTCCATTTCGGATTCGTTCAGCGCCGCCATCACCTCGTCCAGCAGGAACACCTTGGGATCGGTGCACAGGGCGCGCGCCAGCTCCACCCGCGCCTGCTCGGGAAACGAAAGCTCGCCGGCGGGCTTGCGCGCGATGCCGGCCAAGTCGACGCGATCCAGGTTTTCCAACGCGAGCCGGCGGGCCCGGCCCACGTCATGTCGCAGCAGTCCGCCGACCAGCACGTTGTCCAGCACCGTCATTTCGGGGAACAGCGCCACGTTCTGGAAGGTCTTGGTCATGCCCAGCGCCGCGATCTGGTGGGGCCGCAGGCCGCTGATGTCGCGGCCTTCCAGCTCGATCCGGCCGCCGTTGCCGCGATACAGCCCGACGAGCAGGTTGAATAGGGTGGTCTTGCCGGCGCCGTTGGGGCCGATGAGGCCCAGGATGTCGCCGCGGGCCACGTTGAACGACACGTCGTCCACGGCTTTCAGGCCCCCGAAACGGCGCTGGATATGGGAGACCTTGAGGATGTCAGGCATGCTGGCCTCGCGTCAGGTTGCGCAGCCGGGTCCAAAGCGCCGACAGGCCGCGCGGCTCGATCAGGATGATGGCGATGAGGATCAGCCCGAAAGCCAGCTGCGACGCGCCCGCCGTGTGGCCCGACAGCCAATCGTTGAACACTTCTTCCAGCGGGATGATGACCAGCGCGCCGATCAGCGGACCGGCCACGGTGCCCACGCCGCCGATGATGCAGATCAGCGCGACACGCACCGAAATCCCGACCAGCGAGAAGACCGTGTCCGGGTCGAAGAAGTAGATGAACTGCGCATACAGCGTGCCGCAGGCGCCCATCAGCGCGGCGGAGATGACGGCCGCGAGGATGCGGGTCCTGGCGGTGTTCACGCCTATCACCTCGGCGGCCTGCGGATTGGCCTTGACCGCGCGCAAGCGGTAGCCCAGGCGTGAACGGCTGATCAGCGCGAACACGGTGGAGGTGATCACCGCGGCTCCCAGCATCAGGTAGTAGTACGGGATGCTGGACTTGAACTGCATCTGCGCCAGGCCTTCCGAGAATGGGATCGACACGCCCACCGGGCCTCCCGTCACGGAGGCCCAGGTGTTGGCGATGGCACGCAGCACTTCGCCAAAGGCCAGCGTGGCCAGCGCGAAGTAGTGCCCGCGCAGGCGCATGGTCGGCAGGCTGAGCAGCGCGCCCGCGGCCGCGGCGACCGCCATGGCGGCGACGATGCCCAGCCACGGCGAGATGCCGTAGCGCATCAGCAGCAAGGTCGAGGTGTAGGCGCCCAGTCCGAAGAAGGCCGCGTGTCCCAGCGAGATCTGGTTGGCCAGTCCGCCCACGATGTTCCAGGATTGGCCCATGGCGGCGAACAACAGCACCAGCGTCATGACGCGGATGCCGTAACCCTGGTCTTCCATCAGCCACGGCGCGATCAGGGCTGCCGCCAGCGGCAGCGCCCACAACAGGATTTGTCGGTTCTGAGCCATCAGCCCGCCCTTTTCAAAAGACCTTCCGGGCGCACGGCCAGCACCAGGATGAAGATGGCGAACAGCGCCAGGTTTTGCAGCTGCATCGGCAGCACCAGCGAAGACAGCGACTGGATCACGCCGACCGCCACGCCGCCCACCACCGCGCCTATCACGCTGCCCAGTCCGCCCAGCACCACCGCGGTGAACATCAGCACGCTGAACTGCGCGCCGACGGTGGTCGAGGCGGTCAGGTAGGGCAGGATGATGCCGCCGCCCAACGCCGTCATGCCCACGCCCAGCCCGAACGCCAACTGGTGCACGCGGTGCGTGGAAATGCCGGACAACCGGGCGGCCATGGGATCCTGGGCGGTGGCGCGCACCGCCATGCCCCACCAGGTTTTCTTCAGCACCCACCACAGGGCCAGGCCCGCCACCGATGCGACCGCGAAGGCCAGCAGGTAGGGCGCGCTGAGCAGGATGGGGCCTACGGCCAGCGCCGTCATCTGGTAGGGCGTCTGCACCGAGCGGAACTCGGAACCGAACAGGATCAGCGCCAGGTTCTCCATGACGATGAGCAGGCCCACCGTCAGGAAGATCTGCGCCACCGCCGGCGCCTTCAGCACCCGGTTGATCAGGTACTTCTGCGTCAGCACGCCCAGCACGAAGGCCACCGCGAATGACAGCAGCGACCCCAGCAAGGGATCCAGCCCGAGCAGCTTCCAGGCGAAGTACGCCACGAACATGCCCACCATCAGGAATTCCGCCTGGGCGAAGTTGACGATGGAGACCACTCCGAAGACGAGCGTGAGCCCGATGGAGATGACCGCGTAGACTCCGCCCAGCAGAATGCCGTCGACCAATGCCTGTAGGAATTGCATGACCGTTCTCCGCGCCGACTCAGGAGGCCGCGATGACGCGGCCTTTGGCCAGCTCCTGCGGCCAGACCGAGACCAGTTCGCCTTTCTGCCACTGGACCATGATGGGTTGCGCCATGGTGTTCAGGCCGCTGGCGTCGAAATGCACGCCGCCGCCCGACATTACGCCGGCCCAGCCCTGGTCGTACTTCTGCGCGCGCAGGGCCTGGGAGACCGCTTCCGGCTTGTCGGAAGCGGCGACTTCCAGCGCCTGGGCCAGCACGCCCGCGCACACGGCGTGCTCCAGCGCCTCATGCGGCATGAAGGTCCCGAAGCGCTTGCGGTAGCGTTCGGTGTATTCGGGCGCCTGGTCGTAGTTGGCCGGAGCTATCGACAGCACGGCCTCGGAATACTGGCCCAGGGCCTTGGCGAAGTCGGGAATGACATAGCCCGCCGCGCCGCCCACGATGGGCACGGTCAGGCGCTGCTGCCGCATCACGCGGATGATCAGCAGGCTGTCGTTCAGGTAGGAGATCGGGAAGACGATCTGGGCATCCGATCCCCGCAGCTTGCTGATCAGGGGCGTGACGTCGGTGATGCCCAGGGGGTAGGCCTCGTCCAGCACGATCTGCGTGCCCGCGGCCTTGGCGGCGTTGCGCACGCCGACCGCCTGCGAGGTGCCGTAGGCGGTGTCTTCGTAGAGCAGCGCGATCTTCTTGATGTCCGAGGCGCCCGCCACGACCGACGCCGCATAGTCGTACTGTGCGCGGCCCAGCACCGAACCCTTGGAGACCACCTGGAAGATGTGCTTGAAACCGCGTTCCGTGAGCACGTCGGAGAACGACATGGTGAGCAACGGGATGCCGCGGCGCTCGGTCACTTCCGATATGGCCAGCGTCAACGACGAGGCGTAGGCGCCGATGATTGCCACGCAGCGGTTCTGCGTGATCAGGCGTTGCGCCACCGTGGCAGCGGTGGTGGGTTGAGAGGTGGCGTCGGCGATGATCAGCTTGAGCCTGGCCCCACCCATGGCCTTGATGCCGCCGGCCGCGTTGATCTCGTCGGCGGCCAGTTCCAGCCCCTGCCGCGAGTTGATGCCGAATTGGGCGTTGGCGCCCGACAACGGCAGGATGACGCCGACGTTGATTTCCGACGGCGCGGCCAGCGCGCGGCCCGGCAAGCTGGCGGCCAGTGCGGCTGCGCCCAATCCAGCGACGAATTCCCTGCGCCCGCGGCGCATGGCCTGTTGGGGTTTTGTCATGTCTGTCTCCTGGCTTTTTTCGGGTGTGGCGCAAGGCTGCCGGCCCGGCGCTCTGCGGCACATTATTGTGCTCAAATTTTAAGCAGTCAAGAAGATTGTCTGACAATCTGACTATTGACGATTTCCGGAAAATTGACTAACAATCAGACAAAATGGATCGGGCGGCAGCTTGATCCGCAGCCCGTCACCCCATCACAAAGAGGAACTCATGGCAGACATCAAATCCGAAACCCAGGCGCTGTTCGACCAAGGCCTGAACCTGCGCCGCGAAGTGCTGGGCACCGAGTATGTGGACGGCTCCCTGGCCCGCGCCAACGACTTCATGATGGCCTTTCAGAACATCACCACCGAGTGGTGCTGGGGCTACACCTGGGGTCGCCCAGGGCTGGAAAAGAAGACCCGCAGCATGCTCAACCTGGCCATGCTGACGGCGCTGAACCGGCCGGCCGAGATCAAGCTGCACGTCAAGGGGGCGCTGAACAACGGCGTGACGGTCGAAGAGATCAAGGAAATCCTGTTGCAAGCCACGGTCTACTGCGGCATCCCCGCCGGCCTGGATGCATTCAAGGTCGCCAACCAGGTGCTGGAAGAAGAGGGCGCCTTCAAGGAGCCGCAGGCATGAGCGCGCAGCAGGAACGGGTGGGCCTGATCGGCATCGGCAGCATGGGTTGGCCGATGGCCGCCCGGCTGGCGCAGGCCGGCTTCGCCCTGACGGTGTTCGACGCCGTGCCGGGCCAGGCCGCGAGGTTCGCCCAGGAAGTGGGCGGCCAGGCCGCCGCCACCTGCGCCGAACTGGCGGCGCAGTCCGACATCATCTTCACCATGTTGCCCACCAGCGCGATCGTCGAGCAGGTACTGGGCGGCGAGCAGGGCGTGCTGGCGGGCTTGCGCCCGGGTGCTGTCGTCGTGGACATGAGTTCCGGCGTGCCGGCGCACACGCAGCGCCTGGCGCAGGCCGTGGCAGCCGCCGGCGGCGTCATGGTCGACGCGCCGGTCTCGGGTGGCGTGCAGCGTGCCGGCACGGGCGACCTGGCCATCATGTACGGCGGGCCCGCGGCGACGTTGGAGCGGGTGCGTCCGGCCCTGTCCAGCATGGGTACCTCGATCACGGCGGTGGGTGAGGTGGGCAGCGCCCACGCCATGAAGGCCTTGAACAATCTGGTGTCGGCCGGCGGCTTTCTGATCGGCGTCGAGGCCATGCTGATCGGCCAGCAGTTCGGCCTGGATCCGAATGTGATCGTGGATGTGCTCAATGCCTCCACCGGCATGAACAATTCGACCCAGAAGAAGTTCAAGCAATTCGTGCTGTCGCGCCAGTTCAATTCCGGTTTCGGCCTGGACCTGATGGTCAAGGACCTGGGGATTGCGATGGGCATTGCGACCGATACCGGCACGCCCACGCCGTTCGCCTCGCTCTGCCGCGAACTGTGGGCCTCGGCCGGCAAGACGCTGGGCAAGGGGCAGGACCACACCGCCGTGGCGCGCCTGTCCGAGCAACTGGCTGGCGTGGAGCTGGGCGCCAAGCCGAAAGACTGAGCGTGTTGCGGCCGGGCTGGCGTCCGGCCGCAGCGCTCTCTGCTCAGTATTTACCCTGGCACTGCTCTTTTCGATAAATTTGTATGATGACCATATGACTTCAATGGTTGAAGGAAAGCTCATCATGCTCGCAGCATTTCCCCTTTGCATGTTCGCCCGTGCCGCGACTGGCGGGCGTCCATGACCGAAGAATCCCGCATCCGCGAAGAGATCTGCACCGTCGGCGCCAGCCTCTACAACCGCGGCTACACCGTGGGCGCCGCGGGCAACATCAGCGCCCGCCTGGATGACGGTTGGCTGATCACGCCTACCGACGCCTGCCTGGGCCGGCTGGATCCCGCCGAGCTTTCCAAGGTGGATGCGGCGGGCAGGCACGTGTCGGGCAGCAAGCCGTCCAAGACGCTGGAGCTGCATCGCGGCATTTATCAGGCCAGCCCTGGCGCACGCGGCATCGTGCACACGCATTCCACGCATCTGGTGGCGTTGACGCTGGCGGGCGTATGGCGGCCGGATGAAGTGCTGCCCCCCATCACGCCTTATCAGGTCATGAAGGTCGGCAGAATTCCGCTGATTCCCTATCGCCGCCCGGGCGATCCGCAAGCCGCCGCCCAGGTCGCAGGCGTGGCCGGCCAGGTGCGCGGAGCGCTGTTCGAGCGCCTGGGGCCGGTGGTGTGGGAGCGCTCCGTGGCGCATGCCTCCTACGCGCTGGAAGAACTGGAAGAAACCGCCCGCCTGTGGCTGATGAGCGATCCCCGGCCCGAGCCGCTGGGCGCCGAGGCGCTCGACGAACTGCGGGCCGTGTTCGGCGCCCGCTACTGAACCAAGGAATCGCAATGCCGCGCCTGGCCGCCAATCTGAGCATGATGTACACCGAGCATCCCTTTCTGGACCGCTTTGCCGCGGCTGCGCGGGATGGGTTCATGGGGGTGGAGTTCCTGTTTCCCTACGAATTTGCCGCCGCCGAACTCAAGGCGCGGTTGCAGGCGCAGGGACTGACCCAGGCGCTGTTCAATGCGCCGCCGGGGGACTGGGCGGGGGGCGAGCGCGGCACGGCTTCGCTACCCGGCCGCGAAAGCGAGTTCCGGCGCGGGGTCGACCTGGCGCTGGAGTACGCCGTCGCGCTCGGCAACCGCAAGCTGCACGTCATGGCCGGGCTGATCCAGCCCGGGCAGGACCGCGCCGCGCATCGCGCGATCTATCTGGAAAACCTGGCGTGGGCTGCGCGCGCCGCCGCAACCGCCGGCGTCACCGTGCTGATAGAACCGATCAACCCGCGCGACATCCCGGGCTTCTTCCTCAACCGGCAGGACGAGGCGCAGGCCATCTGCGCCGAGGTCGGCGCGGAGAATCTGAAGGTGCAATTCGACATCTACCACTGCCAGATCGTGGAAGGCGATATTGCGGTCAAGCTCAAGCGCGACATGGCCGCCATCGGCCACATCCAGATCGCCGGCGTGCCCGACCGCCACGAGCCAGACCTGGGCGAGCTGAACTATCCCTATCTGTTCGAGCAGATCGACGCGCTGGGCTATGCGGGTTGGATCGGCTGCGAATACCGCCCGCGGGCCGGCACCTCCGCCGGGCTGGGCTGGGCCCGGCCCTACCTGACTCACACGGGACATACCGCGACATGAAGATACTCATCACCGGCGGCGCCGGATTCCTGGGGCAGCGCCTGGCCCGCACGCTGCTGGAGCGCGGCACGCTGGCATTGGCCGGCGGCAAGCCTGAAGCCATCACGCAGATCGATCTTCTGGATGTCGTGCAGGCTCCGGGTCCGGATGATCCGCGCATACGGACGCAGGTGGGCGATATCGCCGATCCGGTGGTGCTGCAACAGGCCATCGGCGCGGATACCCGTGCCATCTTCCATCTGGCGGCCATCGTCAGCGGCCAGGCCGAGGCGGATTTCGACCTGGGCATGCGCATCAACCTGGACGCGTCGCGGGCGCTGCTGGAGACCTGCCGCGCCCTGGGCCACCAGCCGCGGGTGATCTTCACCAGCTCGGTCGCGGTGTATGGCGGTGCGCTGCCCGACATCGTGCGGGACGATACCGCGCTCAATCCCCAATCGTGCTACGGTACGCAGAAAGCCATCGCCGAACTGCTGCTGGCGGACTACACGCGGCGCGGCTACGTGGACGGGCGCGTGCTGCGCCTGCCGACCATCAGCGTGCGTCCGGGCCGGCCCAATGCGGCGGCTTCATCGTTTGCCAGCGGCATCATCCGCGAACCGCTGAACGGCATGGCGGCGACCTGCCCGGTACGCGCCGACACGCGTTTGTGGCTGCTGTCGCCGCGCGGAGCGATCCAGGCGTTGATCGCCGGCTGCGAGCTGGCCGCCGCCGCGGTCGCGGACCGCGCGCCCATCAACCTGCCGGGCGTGTCGGTCACGGCGGCGGAGATGGTGCAGGCGCTGCGTGAAGTCGCCGGGGACGAGGTTGCCGACCGCGTCGGCTGGCAGCCGGACGAGCGCGTCGAACGTATCGTGGGCAGTTGGCCGGGCCGTTGGGACACGGCGCGGGCCGAGAGCCTGGGTCTGCGCGGCGACGCCGATTTCGCGGCCATCATCCGCGCCTATGTGGCCGACGACTTGCCGCGCTGAGTGCAGCCGGCATTCCATCCTTACGCAACATGGCGAACGACATGAGCAAACTCCAAGCAGCACCCCGGCGCGTCGGCGTCATCGGCCTGGGCGCCATGGGCGCGGGCATGGCGCAAAGCCTGCGCCGGGCCGGCCATGACGTGCATGTGTACGACATCCGACCCGAAGCCAGCGCGGCGTTCGCGGCGCAAGGCGGCGTGGCCTGCGCCACCCTGGCGGACCTGGCGGCCGCCTGCGACATCGTCGTCAGCGTGGTCGTCAACGCCCAGCAGACTGAAGCGGTGCTGTATGGCGAGGGCGCCCTCGCCGCCGCGCTGCGCCCGGGGACGGTGTTCGTGATGTGCTCCACCGTGGATCCCAATTGGTCCATCGCGCAGGAGGCGACGCTCGAAGCGCAGGGCATCCTGTACCTGGATGCGCCCATCTCCGGCGGCGCTGCGCGCGCGGCGTCGGGCGAGATGACCATGATGACCGCCGGCCGCGCGGCCGCCTATGAAGCCTGCGGCGCGGTGCTGGAGTCCATGGCCGGCAAGGTCTATCGCCTGGGCGACCGTGCCGGCGCGGGCAGCAAGGTCAAGATCATCAATCAGCTGCTGGCGGGCGTGCACATCGCCGCGGCGGCGGAAGCCATGGCGCTGGGCTTGCGCGAAGGGGTGGACGCTGACGCCCTGTATGACGTGATCACGCACAGCGCCGGCAACAGCTGGATGTTCGAGAACCGCATGGCCCACGTCCTGGCGGGCGACTACACGCCGCTGTCCGCCGTCGATATCTTCGTCAAGGACCTGGGCCTGGTGCTGGACACCGCCAGGAACACCCGCTTTCCCCTGCCGCTGGCGTCCACCGCGCACCAGATGTTCATGCAGGCATCCAGCGCCGGCCACGGCCGCGAGGACGACAGCGCGGTGATCAAGATATTCCCGGGAATATCCCTGCCGGAGGCGAAATGAGCATCAAGCTGGGCTGCATCGCCGACGACTTCACTGGCGCCACCGACCTGGCCAACAACCTGGTGCGGGCCGGCATGCGCACCGTGCAGACCATAGGCATACCGGGCGAACCCTTGCGCGGCGGCGCCGACGCCGCCGTGGTCGCGCTCAAGACCCGCACCTTGCAGGCGGCCGAGGCCGTGGCGCAGTCGCTGGCGGCGCTGGACTGGCTGCGGGCGCAGGGTGCGGAACAGATCTACTTCAAGTACTGCTCCACCTTCGACAGCACGCCCGCGGGCAATATCGGGCCGGTCACCGATGCGCTGATGGCGCGGCTGGGCACGGATTTCACCGTCGCCACGCCGGCCTTTCCGGACAACAAGCGCACGGTGTTCAAAGGCTATCTGTTCGCGGGCGACGTGCTGCTGAATGAATCCGGCATGCAGCACCATCCTCTGACGCCGATGACCGATCCGAACCTCGTGCGCGTCCTATCCGCGCAGACCTCGCGCCGCGTCGGGCTGATCGACTACAGCGTCGTGGCGCGCGGCAGCGAGAGCATCCGCGCCCGCATCCAGGCGTTGAAGGAGCAGGGCATGGAGATCGCCATCGTGGACGCCGTGTCCAATGAGGATCTGCTGGCGCTGGGGCCTGCGCTTGCTGGCATGCCGCTGGTGACGGCGGGCTCGGGCGTGGCGATCGGCCTGCCGGGCAACTGGGGGCTGACGGCTGCTTCCGCGCAGGCGCGACAGCCGCGCGCGCCGGGTTTGCAGGCGGTGGTGGCGGGCAGCTGCTCGGCGGCTACCAACGCGCAGGTGGCGGCGTTCATCGAAAACGGCCGGCCGGCCTTGGCACTGGATCCGCTGCGGCTGGCGGCGGGCGAGGACGTCGTGGGCGAAGCGCTGGCCTGGGCCGACGCGCGCCTGGCGCACGGCCCCGTGCTGATCTATTCCACGGCGCAGCCCGAGCAGGTGCGGCAGGCGCAGGGCGCGTTGGGCGCCGCGCGCGCGGGCGCCATGATCGAGGATGCCATTGCGCGCATCGCGGTCGGGCTGGTCGAACGCGGCGTGCGCCAGTTGATCGTGGCGGGCGGAGAAACCTCGGGGGCGGTGGTGCAGGCGCTGGGGCTGGAACAGATCGCCATCGGCGAGCAGATCGATCCCGGCGTGCCTTGGTGTGCCGGCCACGCGCCCGCGGCGCAAGGGGAGATCAGCATCGCGCTGAAGTCGGGCAACTTCGGTACGCGGGACTTCTTCGTCAAGGCGTTCGGCTAGGCTGCCGTCGCAGCCTCTGCCTGTGCGCTTCGGCCCCGGTCGGCAATGCGCGGCGCTATTGCCGCGCAGGATCTGCGAGGTCAGCGGTGCGCCTGGCTCAGCCGTTTGGCGGCATTCAGCATGTGGATGCGCGCGGCCTCGCGCGCCCCGTCCACGTCCTTGTTGCGTATGGCCTCGACGATGGCGGCATGTTCCTGCAGCACGGCGCGCATCAGGCTGGCGTGGCGGGCCTCGTTGGCGCGTGTGACGCGCGTGGCGGCTTCCAGGAACTGGCTGACGAAGGCCAGGGTGGTCAGGAAATAGGGGTTGCCGGTGGCGCGGGCGATGCTGCGATGGAAGGCGACGTCTTCCTGCACCCCGTCGCCACCGTTTGCCACCGCCTGCGAAATGGCGGCCAGGGCGGCATCGATCTCGGCCATGTCCTGCTTCTTGCGCATTGCCGCGGCTTGCGCGGCGATCTCGGTTTCCAGCGCGCGGCGCAGGTCCACGATATGCAGCACCGCGTCCAGCGAGGAAAGATCGGCCGCGTCGATGCGCAGGGCGCGGTTGCCGGCATGGCCGGTGACATACACGCCGCTGCCTTGCCGCGCCTCCACGATGCCATCCTGCCGCAGGCGTGACACCGCTTCGCGGATGACCGTGCGGCTGACACCGAATTGTTCGGCCAGGGCGCTTTCGGTGGGCAGTTTTTCGCCGGGCGGCACGCGGCCCGCGTCGATCTCGGCGAGCAGGCGTTTGGCGACCGTGTCGGTCAGCGTGGGAGGGGGCGGGAGCCGGGGAAATGCCATCGCCGTATGATACTGCGCCGTCCTCGCCGCGCGGGCCTGGCGGCGCGTTCTTTCGTCGTCCGGACGCATGCGCCGGATAGCGTCTCAGGCGCCGCCGCCGTGCGCGTCCAGGTACTGCAGGAAACTCTGGTCCGCGGGACTCAAGGCGCCCTGCTCGTGGCGCACCAGATAGACGGGCAGGATCACTGGTGCGAGCGGAAGTTCGGCCAGGCTGATGTCCTGTGCCGCCTGGCGGCGCGGCAGTGCGCCGATGCCGGCGCCGGCGCGCACCAGGGCCGCCAGCGCTTCGCAGTCTGGCGTTTCGGCGACGGTGGGCCCTTCCAGGCCGGCGCGGATGCGATGCATGGATAGCGCGGCCAGGGGCGAACCGGCCTGCTCGCCTTCGTAGCCGAGCACCGGCGCGGCGCGCGGGTCGTCGGTGGACGCGGGGGCGCGGACGTAGTGGCCCATTTCCTGGTCGAACAGCTTGCGTTGCACCAGCACGGGACGAGCGTCGTGCGCGGACACCACCCCCAGGGCGGCATTCTTCTGGGCCAGCTGGCTGAGGATGTCATCGCAGGTGCCGCGCCTGAAGCGGAATCGCACCAGCGGATAGTCCTGCCGGTAGGCGGCGATCAGGCCGGGCAGTTCCGGCCAGTGGATGTGGCCGCTGAGGTGCAATGTGACGATGCCCTGGACCTCGGCGTGGGCCGCGTCCAGCGCGTTCGGGAGGGCGGTCACAATGCCGTAGATGTCGGCGCAATGGCGGTAGAGCACTTCACCGGCGGGAGTGGGTTGGAACGCGGCGGCGCCGCCGCGTTCGATCAGGCGCCGCTCCAGCCGTTCTTCGAGGCGCCGCAGCGCCGCGCTGACCGAGGGCTGCGTCACCGACAGGCGGTGGGCGGCCAGCGTGATGCTGCGCTCCTGCACGATCACCATGAAGGTGCGCAGCAGGTTCCAGTCGAGCTGGTTGGCGAACTTGTCGAAGAGAGCGGTCATGCCGGGCGACTCATATCAGCTGCATTTTTACCATCTTGCGCGTTGCCTCGCCGCCCGCCGTCACGCCGGGGCATAGAGGTGGCAGCGCACCTCGTGCGCGGGGCCGGTGGTGTACAGGCCGGGCTGCGCGGCGTCGCAAAGGCCGGCGATCGCCTTGCCGCAGCGCGAAGCGAAGGAGCAGCCGCGCGGCAGGTCGATGGGCGAGGGAATATCGCCTTGCAGCGTGATGCGGCGCGCGGGCTGGCGGCCTTCCGGCACGGGGATGGCATCGATCAGCGCCTCGGCGTAGGGGTGGCGCGGCTGGACGAAGACGTCTTCGGTAGGCCCTTGTTCGACGATGCGCCCCAGGTACATGACCGCCACTCGCGGACAAAGCGCACGGATCACGGCCAGGTTGTGCGAGATGAACAGGTAGGACAGGTTGAAGCGCGTTTGCAGTTCCTTCAGGAACGACAGGATCTGCGCCTGTACCGAAACGTCCAGCGCCGAGGTGGGCTCATCCAGCACCAGCAGCCTGGGCTTGAGCGCGATGGCGCGGGCGATGCAGACGCGCTGCTTCTGGCCGCCCGAAAGCTCGTGCGGATAGCGGCTGAGAAACTGGGCAGGCAGGCCGACCATCTCCATCAGTTCGGCGGCCTGCGCCCGTAGGCGGGCGCCGCGCAGGTCCGTATGCAGGATCAATGGTTCCGATACGCTGCGCAGGATGGTCATGCGCGGGTTCAGCGCGGAATGCGGATCCTGGAAGATGAACTGCACCGAACGCCGCAAGGCGCGCAGGTCGCGCGGACTGAGCCGGGTGACGTCGCGGCCATCGAAGTGGACGCTGCCGCGCGACGGATCCAGGGCGCGCGCGCACAGGCGACCCAGGGTGGACTTGCCGCAGCCGGATTCACCCACCAGGCCGAGCGCCTGGCCGGGCTCGATCGCCAGGTCCACATCGCTGACCGCGTGCAGGACGCGGCCGTCGTTCAGGCGGAAATCACGGGAAACGGAGCGCAGTTCAAGCAGCATGGGTGGCAGTGCCGTAGGCGTGGTCTTGCGCCAGCAGGATACAGGCGGCGGTGTGGCGGGGAGCGAGCGTCAGGGTGGGCGGCCGTTGTTGCGCGCAAGCGGGCACGGCTTGCGCGCAACGCGCCTGGTAGCGGCAGCCCGTCGGTGGATGCAGCAGATTGGGCACCGTGCCGGGTATGCCCGCCAGCGCCTGGGCCGGCTTGCGCGGGTGCGGCACCGAGGCCAGCAGGCCGCGCGTGTAGGGATGGCGCGGGTTGTCGAACAGGTCTTCGACCGGCGCGGTCTCGACCACGGTACCCGCATACATGACGGCCACGCGGTCGCACACCCGCGAGATCACGCCCAGGTCGTGCGAGATCAGCAGGATGGCCAGGCCCAGGTCGCGCCGCAGTTCGTCCAGCAGGTCCAGGATCTGCGCCTGGATGGTGACGTCCAGCGCGGTCGTCGGCTCGTCGGCGATCAGCAGCGATGGCGAGCCGGACAGAGCCATGGCGATCAGCACGCGCTGGCGTTGCCCGCCCGACAACTGATGCGGATAGCGCTCCAACTGCGTATCCGGGTTGGGCAGGTGCACGCGCGCCAGCATCTCGGCGGCTAGGCGCCGTCGCTGGTTGCCGGAGCGGCGCTGGCCGCGGGGCTTGCCGGCGTCGTGCGCCGCGATCACCGCGGACATCTGGTCGCCGATGGTGAACAGCGGATTCAGATAGGTCATCGGATCCTGGAAGATCATGGCGATCTCCACGCCGCGGATCCGGCGCATGGCGGCCTCGCCTATGCCCAACAGGCTGCGGCCGCGGTAGCGCAGGTCGCCGCTGACGACGCGGGCGGGCGGACTAGGCACCAGGCCCAGCACGCTTTTCGCGGTGACCGACTTGCCGCAGCCGGTCTCGCCGACGATGCCCAGGCTTTCTCCGGGGGCGATGCTGAGCGTGACGCCGTCCAGCGCCTGGTAGCTGCCGTCGAAGGTATCGAAATGCAGGCGGAAATCGTCGAATTCCAACAGGGGAGCGTCCATCCCATCAGCTCCTTTGCTTCGGGTCGAGCACATCGCGCAGCCCGTCGCCTATCAGGTTGAAGCCTAGCACCGTGAGGTAGATGGCCAGTCCGGGGAAAGCCGAGTACCACCACCATTGCGGCAGATAGTTGCGGCCCACCGAGATCATGGCGCCCCATTCGGGCGAGGGCGGCTGCGCGCCCAGGCCCAGGAAGCCCAGGCTGGCCGCGCTGAGAATGGCCATGCCCATGTCCATGGATGCCTTGATGACGATGGGCGACACGCAGTTGGGCAGGATGTGGACGAACACGATGCGCAGGGGGCCGGCGCCCATCATGCGGGCCGCGTCGATATAGACCTCGCCCTTCAGCGAGAGGGTCTTGGCCTGCACCAGCCGCACATAGCCCGGCCACCACACCAGCGACAGCGCGATCATGGCGTTCAGGATGCCGGGCCCGAGCGCGCCCACGATGGCGATGGCCAGCACCAGGCCGGGGACCGACAGGAAGATGTCGGTGACGCGCATGATCAGTTCCTGCACACGGCCGCCGAAGTAGCCGGCGATGACGCCCAGCGGCACGCCGATGAGCGCGGCGATGCAGGTGATGGTGAGTCCGATCTGCAGCGAGGTGCGGGCGCCGAGGATGACGCGCGACAGCACGTCGTTGCCCATTTCGTCGGTGCCGAACCAGTGGGCCGGGCTTGGAGGCAGCAGCTTCTGCGCCAGCTTGACGGAACCGGCGGCGTCCTCGGGATAGGGCGCGAGCCAGGGTGCGAACAGCGCCACCAGCAGGAACGCGATCACGATGACCAGGCCCAGCATGGCGGACTTGTTACGCGCGAAGGTGGCTGCGTACAGGCGCAACTGCCGGGAAAGGCCGTGTTGCGTGCGCGGCGGCGGGGAGATGGCCGTGGTGGACATGGTGCGCTAGCCTTGATGGCGGACCCGCGGGTCCAGCATGCCGTAGATGATGTCGATGGCGAAGTTGATCAGCATGAAGCTTGCGCCCAGCACCAACGTGACGCCCATGATGGGCTGGAAATCGGAGTTCATGGTGGCTTGCACGGCATACAGACCGATGCCGGGCCAATCGAACACCGACTCGATCAGCACGGTTCCACCCAGCATCCAACCGAAGCGCAGGCCTATCATGGCCAGCGTGGGCAGCATGGCGTTGCGCAGGGCGTACTTGGCGATCACGCGCCATGGCGCCACGCCGTGCGCGCGCGCCGCCACGATGTAGTCCTGCCGCAGGACTTCCAGCATTTCCGCGCGGTTCACGCGGATGATGGAGGCCAGCGCGGGAAACGCCAACGCCAGTGCTGGCAGGATCATGTAGCTGAGCGCGGAAACAAAGGTTTCGAAATCGCCGCGCAGCAGGCTGTCGATGGTGTAGAAGCCGGTGATGGGATCGGGCGGAATGGCCAGCATGTCCAGCCGGCCCCCTAGCGGCAGCCACTCCATGTGCTGCGCAAACACATACTTCAGCAGCAGGCCCAGGGAAAACATCGGAAAGGCCACGCCCGAGGTCGACAGCAGCCGGATCAGGTGGTCCGGCCAGCGGTTCTGCGTCGCCGCGGCGACGGTGCCCAGCGTCACGCCGCCGACGATGGACAGCAGAATCGCAAAGCTCACCAGTTCCAGCGTGGCCGGAAAATAGCGCAGCAGGTCCTGGAACACCGGCCGCGTGGTGGTGATGGAGCGCCCCAGGTCTCCGTGCAGCACGCCTCCGAGGTAGTTTCCGAATTGCCTCAGCACAGACTGGTCCATGCCGTACTCGGCGCGGATGGTCTGCACCATCGCCTCGGTGGCATTGGGGCCGGCCGCCAGGCGCGCGGGATCTCCCGGCGCCACGTGCGAGATCGTGAAGGTGATGGCCAGCAGCCCGGCCAGCATCAACAGCATGAAGGCGGAGCGTTTGAGTATGAAGCGCAGCATGACGCCGGTATTTCCTAGCGGCCGATGTACAGCGGATACAGATCGAATTCGCTGGCCATGCGGATCGGCGAATCCAACAGGCCCTGCACGTAGTCGCGCGAGGCCGTGGTGCGGTCGCGGATCATGCCGAAGATCTCGGGCTGGTCGGCGACGATGCGGCGCTGGATCTCTTCATACAGCGGCTGGCGCTGCGGCCAGGCCGACAGGGTGCGGGCGCGGTCGATCAGCGCGAACAGCTCGGGGTCGTCCAGGAAGTGCGTGCCGTAGTACTGGCCCCAGGAACCCTTGTGATACATGTAGGCCACGGATTCGGGGTCGATCGACATCACCGACGTGAACGACGCGAAGATGTCCGGCGAGGTCTCCACCTTGGAGCCGCGCGCCACCATGTTCGGCCAGGTCAGCGGCACCATGCGGATCGTGATGCCCAATGGCTTGAGATTGTCGATAAGCAGCAGGCCCATCTGGCGTTCTTCTTCCAGGCCCTGCACGTACACGTATTCGAGTTCGATGCCGCCTTGCGGCCATTTCGACTTGGCCAGGTAGGCGCGCGCGCGGTCCATGTCGCGGCGCGGCATGTCCGGCACCGCGATGTGGCCTTGCACCGACGGCGGGAACGGGCTGTCCATCAAGCGCGCCTTGCCGTTGTAGATCTTCAGCAGCGAGTCGTAGTCGAAAGCGTAGGCGAGCGCGCGCCGCAGGTTCAGGTCGGAGGTGTACTTGCCTTGTGTGTTGAACTTGAGGCCGAAGCCGCCCATGCCGGGCTTGCGGCCGATCTTGACGCCCTTGACCGTGGCGAGCTGGTCGATGTCTTCGGGTGACAGGCTGCCCGCGATGTCGATCTCGCCGCGCGCCAGCGCCGCGCGGCGGCTGGAGTTCTCGGTGATGACGCGGTAGATGATGCCGCCCAGGCGCGCCTTTTCAGGTTGGGGCCAGCCCTTCCAGTACTCGTTCCAGGTTTCCAGCTCGTAGAGCGAGTTCGGCTCCACGCGCTTGACGCGGAACGGGCCGGAACCGGCCGTGTGCTCGGTCAGCCATTGCTGGCCGTAGTCGCCGTTCTGCTCGTGCGCCATCGCTTCCTTCACGTTGACCACGTACCACCAGGGGACCAGGCCCAGGAAGGCGGCGTAGGGCCGGGTCAGCTTGAAGCGGATGGTCTGGGGATCGTCGACCATGATGTTCTCGGCCTTGAGAAAGTCCGAGAACATCCAGGCGGGGCCCTTGTTCAGTTTCAGCGTGCGCTCGAACGAGGCCTTCACCGCGGCCGCGTCCACCGGGTCGCCGTTCTGGAACTTGGCGCGCGGATCGAGCTTGAAGGTCCATTCGGTGGCGTCTTCATTCGCCGACCAGGACGTGGCCAGCCAGGGCTTGAGTTCGGGCGGGTCGCCTTCGTACTTCAGCAAGGCGTCATACGTGGCCTGCTGGATGGTACGGATGGACAAGTCGTACTTCTGGGCCGGGTCCATCACGGACACGGCCTGCTGTCCGCCGATGACCAGGATGCGCTTGCCATTCGATGTCTCGAACGCATGCGAGGCAGCCGGCGCGCAGGCGATGGCCGCTGCCAGCAGGAAGTTGCTCAGGCGTTGCCGCATTGGTATTTCCCCTTGTATATCGCTCGCCGGTTGGTGCCGGAAACCGTGGGCTGATATTTGCAGATGCACCACCCGACGGCAAATAAATACGAAGAATGCGGCACATAGGTTCAACACATGGAGGGCGCATGATTTGGGTCTATGCGCATCATGCGCATATTCAATTTGCCCGGCCTCTTCGGCGCGAAGTAAGGTTTGCTTCCCATCCCGGTTCCCTTCAGAACACATCGAACCATGCTATCTGTAGCCGCAAGCACAACTACCGGAACGCGCGTCGTATCCGCCGAAGAGATGGAAGCCCTGGCCGTGGGCGCCTGGATTCTGGGCACTGGCGGCGGCGGCGATCCCTACCAGAAACTGCTGAACATGCGACAGCTCTACAAAAAGGGCTATCGCGCCTCGCTGCTGGATCCCATGTACCTGAACGACGACGACCGCGTGGCCGTGGTGTCGGGCATGGGCGCGCCGTTGGTCGGGCAGGAACGCCTGGCCGATCCGCATTTCGCGGTCAAGCCGGTGCGCATGATGGAGGAATACTGCGGTGCGCGATTCCGCGCCATCATGGCGCTGGAAATCGGCGGCGGCAACGGCCTGCAGCCTTTCATGGTGGCGGCGCTGATGGGCTTGCCAGTGGTGGATGCGGACAGCATGGGCCGCGCCTATCCCGAAGCGCAGATGACCAGCTTCGCCGCCAACGGCCTGCCCATGTATCCGCTGGCCGTAGCCGACATCCGCGACAACGAGGTGATCGTCACGCGCGCGGCGTCGGCGACGTGGGTGGAGCGCCTGAGCCGCAAGGTGGTGGTGGAAATGGGGTCCACCGCCGCCACCTGCAAGACGCCGCGCAGCGGCAGCGAAGTAAAGGACCACGGCATTCTCTATACCGTCAGCAAGGCGATCCGCCTGGGCGAGGTGGTGCTGCGCGCGCGCCGCCAACATGACGACGTGATTGGCGCCGTGCTGCAGGAAACCGCCGGCAAGCGTATGTTCACCGGCAAGGTGGTGGACGTGGAACGCCGCACCACGGCGGGCTTTCTGCGCGGCCGCGCCATCCTGGAAGGCCTCGGCGACGACCGGGGTTCGCGTTACGCGCTGCACTTCCAGAACGAATTCTCGGTGGGTGAGCGCGATGGCGTACCCGAGGTGATGACGCCCGACCTGATCTGCGTGCTGGATTCGGTCAGCGGCGACGGCATCGGCACCGACGTGCTGCGTTTCGGCCAGCGCGTCAGCGTGCTGGCCTTGCCCGCGCCGTCCGTGTTCACCACGCCGCGCGGCCTGGAATTGGTGGGGCCGCGGGCTTTCGGCTTCGACTTCGACTATCGCTCGGTCTTCGCATAGAACCATAGACATGAAACACATCGGTATCGACGTAGGCGGCACCAACACGGACGCCGTATTTGTGCGGGACGATCAGGTCCTGGGCGCGGTCAAGTCGCCCACCACCGCGGACGTGACGACGGGCGTGCGCCGCGCCCTGGCGGCGCTTATCCAGGCCTGCCCCGAGGCAGGCAGTCCGGACGCGGTGATGATAGGCACCACGCACTTCACCAACGCGGTGGTGCAGCGGCGCGACCTGGAGCCGGCGGCCGCCTTGCGCGTCTGCCTGCCGGCGGCGGCGTCGCTGTTGCCGTTCTGCGACTGGCCCGAGGACCTGGCGCAGAAGGTCAATGGCGGCACCTATCTGGTGCAGGGCGGCCACGAATTCGACGGCCGCGAGCTTATGCCGCTGGACGAGGCCGCCGTGCGTGACGCGGCCCGGGCCATCCGCGCGTCGGGTGTGTCCACCGTCGCGATCAGCGGCGTGTTCTCGCCCCTGATCGGCACGGCCGAACTGCGCGCCGGAGAAATTCTGCAGCAGGAACATCCCGATTGCCGCATCACCTATTCGCACCAGCTCGGCCGCATCGGCCTGCTGGGCCGCGAGAACGTGGCGCTGCTGAACGCGACCCTGATCAATCTGGCGCACAAGACTACCGACGCCTTCGTTCAGGCGTTGGCCGACAGCGGCATCCGCGCGCCGCTGTTCCTGACACAGAATGACGGCACCGTGACCCTGGCGGAGAATGCGCGCGATTTCCCGGTGCATTCGTTTGCTTCGGGTCCCACCAACTCGATGCGCGGCGCGGTCTTCCTGGCCTCGATCAACGACGCGGTGGTGTGCGACGTGGGCGGCACCACCGCCGATGTCGGCTGCGTGCAGAACGGCTTCCCGCGCCAGGCCAACAACATGGTCGAGGTGGGCGGCGTGCGCACCGCGTTCCGCATGCCCGATCTGCTGTCCATCGGCGTGGGCGGCGGTACGCTGGTCGATCCGCGCACCCTGCAGGTCGGTCCTGTCAGCGTGGGCCACCGGCTGCTCGAAGAGGCGCTGGTGTTCGGCGGCAAGCAGCTGACCTGCACCGACATCGCCGTGGCCGCCGGCCTGGCAGACATCGGCGACCGTTCCCGCGTGGCGCATCTGGATCCCGCCATGGTGCGCGGCGCGCTGGCGCGCATCCACGAAGCCATCTCCGAGGCCTGCGACCGCATGAAGAGCGACGCGCGCGACGTGCCTCTCATTGCGGTAGGCGGGGGTTCCGTGCTGATTCCCGATCATGTGCCGGGATTCTCTGAAGTGGTGCGTGTGCCGAACCACGCCGTCGCCAACGCGGTCGGCGCGGCTATCGCCCAGGTCTCCGGGGAAGTGGACCAGATCTTCACCAACATGGGGCGCGACGAACTGCTGGAGCGCGCGCGTGCCATCGCCGTGGAACGGGCGGTGGCCGCCGGGGCGGACGCGGCGACCGTCACCGTCATCGAACAGGAAGACATTCCGTTGGCTTACCTGCCCGGCAATGCCGTGCGCGCGCGCGTGCGGGTGGTGGGCGAGATCGCGGGCCGGGCACACTAGTCCGCGCAGTATCCGAGGCGGCCCGCAGGCCGCTCGATATCCGGCCGGCAGTGGCGTCCACTGCCGGCTTTTTTGCTTTCTGGCACAGGGTGAGTGCGCAAGCAACGGCGATTCTGTCTTCGCAACTATACGAAATGTTATATCATTCGCTAATTAATTGGTACGTTATAACATTTGAAAGAGGACGATGATGAATGGCAAGACGCTGGGGTGGCAAAGAAAACGCGGCAGCAGGGCTACCCTGCAGGCAGGCCGCCGGGGCGCGCTGAAACCCCTGGTTTGCGCGCTGATGCTGGCCGCGCCCGCGGCGCAGGCCGACGAGGCCGCGGCCGAACGCGCGGCCGCCAAGACGCTGGCGCCGATCACGGTATCCGCCAATCCGCTGGGGCTGGACCTGAACAGCACCGCGCTGCCTGCCTCGGTGCTGGAAGGCGACGAACTGATCGAACAGCGCAACGGCACCCTGGGCGACACCTTGAAGAACCTGCCGGGGGTCAATAGCGATACCTTCGGCGGCGGCGCCAGCCGCCCCGTGATCCGAGGACAGACCGCGCCACGCGTGAAGGTGCTGTCCGACGGTTCCGAAGTGATGGACGCGTCCAGCATTTCTCCCGACCATGCGGTGACGGTGGAGCCGCTGCTGGCAGAGCGCATCGAAGTGCTGCGCGGCCCCGCCACACTGCTGTATGGCGGCGGCGCCATCGGCGGCGTGGTCAATGTGGTGGACAAGAAGATCCCGACGGCAGTGCCGGAAAAAGGCATAGAGGCCGAAGCCGAGTTGCGCGGCGCCACCGGCACCAAGGAACGCGCGGGCGCGGTGGGCATCACCGCGGGCGAAGGTCGGTTCGCGGTACGCGTGGAAGGTTTGAAGCGCCGCACCAGCGACTATGACGTGCCCGACTGGCCTGGCGGCAAGCTGGAAGGCTCGTACAGCGAGTCGACGCAAGGTACGGTGGGCATGTCGTGGATCACGCCGCGCGGCTATGTCGGCCTGGCGTTCACGCATCTCGAAAGCAAGTACGGCCTGCCTGGGCACAATCACGAATACGAGGGCTGCCACCCGCATGGCACGCATCTGCATTGCGGCGGGCATGACCATGGCCACGGCGAAGAAGGCCACGACCACGACCATGAACACGAGCATGGCGGCGTACCCTACGTGAAGCTGCGCAGTAACCGCCTCGACCTGCGCGCCGAGTACCAGGATCCGTTCGCGGGCTTCGAGAAGATCCGCGTGCGGGGCGGCCTGACCGACTACCAGCACGACGAGATCGAAGGAGGCGAAGTCGGCACGCGCTTCAAGAACAAGGGCTATGACCTGCGCGTGGAAATGCAGCACAAGCCCATCGCGGGTTGGCGCGGCGTGGTGGGCGTGCAGAACGCCTACAGCGATTTCCGCGCCGACGGCGAAGAGGCCTTCCTGCCCCGCAGCAAGACGCGCTCCTACGGCTTGTTCGTGCTGGAGGAGTACCAACTGAACGACTGGCGTTTCGAACTGGGCGCGCGCCAGGACTGGCAACGCATCTCGCCGACGGGCGGGGCTGCGCGCAGCAGTCTGTCTGGCACTTCCTTGTCGGCCGCCGCCATCTGGGACTTCGCGCCGCAGTATTCCGTGGCCCTGTCCCTGTCGCGTTCGCAGCGCCTGCCTACCGCGCAGGAACTGTATGCGGACGGCGTGCACCTGGCCACCAACACCTATGAACTGGGCAATGCGGACCTGGGCCGCGAGACCTCGCACAACATCGACCTGACCCTGCGCAAGCACGCCGGCGACACCACGTTCTCGGCCAGCGTGTTCCACAACCGGGTGAAGAACTACATCTACGCCAACACGCTGGATCGCTACGAAGACTTCCGCCTGATCGAATACACCCAGCGCGACGCGGAGTTCACCGGCGTGGAAGGCGAACTGCGCCATCAGTTCACTCCTGTGTTCTCGGCCGCGGTGTTCGGCGACTACGTGCGCGGCAAGCTGACGGGCGGCGACGGCAACCTGCCGCGCATCCCGGCGGCGCGCGCCGGCGTGCGCGCCAACATGAAGTGGCAGCAGTGGTCGGGCGGTGTCGAATACGCGCGCGTGTTTGCGCAGAAGGACATCGCCGCCTACGAGGAGAGCACGCCTGGCTACAACATGGTCAATGCGGTAGTGGCCTATCGCGGCCAGTACGGCGCTACGGGTTATGAAGTCTACCTGCGCGGCACCAACCTGCTGAACAAGCTGGCCTACAACCACGCGTCCTTCATTTCGACGGTGGCGCCGCTGCCCGGACGCAGCGTGCTGCTCGGCGTGCGCATGACGTACTGACGCAGGAATACACGTGACAGCGGCGGAGACGGTCATTCCGTCTCCGTTTTTTTGCGCCCGGGCATCGATGCCCGGGCGGGGCTCTCAAACCTCAAATCAGGGCTGGCGCTTGCTCAGGTGGTTCACAAAAAGCTTAGCGGCCGTGGGCAAGGCGTCGAAGGATCGCACGCAGATCTGGATCTGGCGTCGCGCCCAGGCTTCGGTCAGCGGAATGATGCGGATGTCGAACATGACCGAGTAGCGGCGTGCGATGTCCAGCGGCAGCACGCCTATGCCCAGCCCCGAGTTCACCATGAAGCACAACGCGTCAAAACCGGTGACCTGCACCTTGAGCTGGATGTTGCGTTTCTCGTCGCTGGCGGCGTTGGACAGGATGCGGTTGATGGCGCTGCCACGGTGCAAGCCGACGAAATCATGTTCCAGCGCTTCGGCGAAGCGAAAGCCCGGTTTTTCCTGCAGCGGATGGTCGGCGGGCACGACCAGGGCAAGCGTGTCTTCGCGGTAGGGAAGAATCTCTACATCGTGGTCCGGCGCCGTGCCCGAGAAGATGCCCACATCGGCTGCGTTTTCGGCCACTGATTTGATGATGGTCGAGGTGATTTTCTCTTCCAGATCGACCTGCACGTTGGGATAGTCGTTCAGGAATAGCTTGATGTCCTGCGGCAGGAACTGGGTGATCGCGGAAATATTGGCGTGCACCCGGATGAAGCCACGCAGGCCGCGCGAGTAGTCGCGCATGTGCACCGAGATTTCATCGAGCTCGTGCAGGGCGCGCCGCGCCATGGTGGACAACGCGATGCCGGCCGGCGTGGGGCGGATGCCCTTGTTGGTGCGGATGAGCAGCCGGATCTTGAGGTTCTCTTCCAGTTCGCTGATCCGCTTGCTGATGGCGGCCGCGGCGATGTGCTCATGTTCGGCCGCCGCGGCGATGGTGCCTTGCTCGACCACGCTGATGAATAGCTTGAGGGAGGTGGGATCGAGGCGCATGGCGGGACGGACGGGAAAGCGGACGAGATGGCCCATTGTAGCCATGTGCGGGTTTGTCATCGCGGATGACGATGGCGGCATCGCTAATGACTGCTGTTGTGCAGGCGGGCGCCAGGGCTATCCTCCCCAAAAAATTCCGTCCGGCCCCCAGTGTGGACCGTGCGGAGCATGATGGATGGAGTGCGAGACAAATGAATCTGCAGAATAGCCAGCTGCTGCGGCAGCAGGCCTACATCGGCGGCGCCTGGTGCGACGCCGACAATGGCGCCACCATTACGGTGCGCAATCCTTTCGATGCCAGCGTGCTGGGCACGGTACCTAACCTGGGCCAGGCCGAGACCGCCCGCGCCATCGCGGCAGCCGATGACGCACTGCCGGCCTGGCGGGCCAGGACGGGCAAAGAGCGTGGCGCCATCCTGCGCAAGTGGCATGCGCTGATCGAGGCGCACGCCGACGACCTGGCGCTGCTGCTGACCCTGGAACAGGGCAAGCCGCTGGCCGAGGCCCGGGGTGAACTCAACTACGCGCTGTCTTTCGTCGAATGGTTCGCGGAAGAGGCCAAGCGGGTCTACGGCGATGTCCTGCCCCATACCCGCGGCGACCAGCGCATGCTGGCCATCCGCCAGCCCGTGGGTGTATGCGCGGCCATCATCGCCTGGAATTTCCCCTCGGCCCTGGTCACGCGCAAGGTCAGCCCGGCGCTGGCCGCCGGCTGCACGGTGGTGCTCAAGCCATCCGAACTGACGCCGTTTACCGCGCTGGCGCTGGCCAGGCTGGGCGAGCAGGCCGGCATGCCGCCGGGCGTGCTCAACGTGGTCATCGGCGATCCCGCGCCCATCGGCACGGAGCTGACGCAGAACCCCACGGTGCGCAAGCTGACCTTCACCGGCTCCACGCAGACGGGCCGCCTGCTGATGCAGCAAAGCGCTTCCAACATCAAGAAGCTGTCGCTGGAACTCGGCGGCAATGCGCCCTTCATCGTGTTTGAGGACGCCGATCTGGACGAAGCGGTGCAAGGCCTGGTGCTGTCCAAGTTCCGCAACGCCGGCCAGACCTGCGTGTGCGCCAACCGCGTCTACGTCCATGCCAGCGTCGCCGACGCCTTCAATGACAAGCTGCTGGCGGAAATGCGCCGCATGAAGGTGGGCGGCGGGCTGGAAGAGGGTGTCACCCAAGGACCGCTGATCGACCAGCGCGCCGTGGACAAGGTAGCGCGCCTGGTGGACGACGCCACCGCGCGCGGCGCGCGCCTCCTGGCGGGCGGCAAGCTGCGCGAGCCGGGCACCCTGCTGTATGAACCGACCCTGATTACCGGCATCACCGACGCCATGGAACTGGCGCACGAGGAGATCTTCGGCCCGGTGGTGGGGATCAGCACCTTCGAATCCGAGGCCGCGGTGCTGGCGCGCGCCAACGACAGCGCCTCGGGTCTGGCGGCGTACTTCTACACCGCCAACCTGGAACGGGTCTGGCGCATGATGGAAGGGCTGGAGTACGGCATCGTCGGCGTCAACACCGGCGCCGTGTCCAACGAGGTCGGCCCCTTCGGAGGCGTCAAGGAGTCGGGCGTGGGCCGCGAGGGTTCCAAGTACGGCATCGAAGAGTTCCTGGAAATCAAGTACGTCTGCCTTGCCGGCAAGTCGTTCAACGCGGTTCCCTGACGTACGCGGATCCAGACATGAGTCAAGCACAGCCTACCCTCCGCGACGCGGATCAATTCGATTATGTGATCGTGGGATCCGGCGCGGCCGGTTCCATTCTGGCCAACCGCCTGAGCGCGGACGGCTCCACGGTCTGCGTGCTGGAGGCCGGTCCGCCGGACCGCAGCCCCTACCTCCACATACCCGCTGGCTTCATCAAGGCGGTGTTCAACAAGAAGTACGCCTGGCAGTTTTCCAGCGAAGGCACGGCCCAGACCAACGGACGGCGCGTGCCGATCCCGCAGGGCCGCACGCTGGGCGGGTCGACCTCGATCAACGGCCTGGTCTACAACCGTGGCCAGGCGGCCGACTTCGACCACTGGGCGGAGTTGGGCAACACCGGCTGGTCGTACGAGGAAGTGCTGCCGTACTTCAAGTCCATGGAACGACGGGTGGGGGGGGACGACCGCTACCGCGGCCGCAACGGCGAGCTGCCGGTCACGGACATAGACTGGATCCACCCGCTGTGCGAGGCCTTCATCGCCGGCGCCGTAGAGCAAGGTATCCCGCGCAATCCCGACTACAACGGCGCGGATCAGGCCGGCGTGGGCTACTTCCAGCGCACCATCGACCGGGGCTGGCGCATGAGCACGGCCAAATGCTTCCTCAAGCCGGCCATGGGCCGCAAGAACCTGGAAGTGCGTACCCATGCGCAGGCGACGCGCATTTTGTTCGACGGTGGCAAGGCGGTGGGCGTGGCCTACTGCCATCCGGCGCATCCCTCGCAGGTCCGCGCGGTGCGCGCTCGCCGCGAGGTGATCGTATCCTGCGGCGCGATCAACACACCCAAGCTGTTGCAGTTGTCCGGCCTGGGGCCGGCGGAGTTTCTGCGCCAACACAACATCGACGTGGTTTGCGATCTGCCCGGCGTGGGCGAGAACCTGAGCGATCACTACTCGGTACGGGTCGTGGCGCGCGTGAAGAACAGCCAGACCATGAATCAGCTGGTCAAGGGCTTGAGCTTGGCCGGCCAGATCAGTCGCTGGATGATGAAGCGCCCCAGCATCATGGCGCTGAGCCCGTCGCTGCTGCATTACTTCTGGAAGTCGACGCCGGACCTCGCCCTGCCCGACCTGCAGGGCGTGTTCACGCCCGCCAGCTACAAGGAAGGATATGTCGGCATGCTGGACGATTTTCCCGGCATGACCGCGGGCGTCTGGCAGCACCGTCCCGAGAGTCGCGGCCAGGTGCGCATCCGCTCGGCGGACCCGCTGCAGGATCCCGTGATTCTGGCCAATTACCTGGAAAACGAACGCGATCAGATGACGCTGGTGCGCGGCATCCGGCTGGCGCGCCAATTGCTGCGTTCGCAGGCCCTGTCGCCGTACTTCGACAGCGAAGTCCTACCCGGCCCGCTGTGCGAATCCGATTCCGAATTGCTGGACTTCGCGCGCCGCTATGGCGTGTCGTCCTATCACGTCAATGGCACGGCCCGTATGGGCCAGGCTGATGACAAGTATGCGGTGGTCGACCCCCAGCTGCGGGTGCACGGCATCGCCAATCTGCGCGTCATCGATTCCTCGGTGATGCCAGCCATGCCGTCGGCCAACATCTGCGCGGCCACCATGATGATCGGCAACAAGGCCGCCGACCTCATCAAACAATCCTGAATTGCCAATCAGCGGTCACCAGAGTGATCCAGAAGGAGACAAGATGTACTTCAAGCATTTTCCCAAGACGATGAAGTCCCTGCTGCTGGCGGCGGCGCTTGCGGGCGCCAGCGGCGCAGCGCTGGCCGACGACATCAAGATCGGCTTCAACAGCGACATGTCGGCCACCGGTTCGGCGGACTTCGGCATTTCCGCGCTGGCCGGCGCGCGTCAGGCGGCCGATGAGTTGAACGCGGCCGGTGGCGTGCTGGGCAAGAAGGTCGTCATCGTCGAACGCGACGATGTGGGCGCGCCTCCCAAGGCCATCCAGAACACCAACGAGCTGGTCGACAACGTCAAGGTCAACGCCATGCTGGGCGGCGTCAACTCCGGCAACATGCTGGCCTGGCTGCACCTGGTGCAGCAGAAGAAGATCCCGACGATCTCGCCGGTGGCTACTGCCACCGACATCACCGGTCGCTACGCCAAATCGCCGGCCAATTACGTGTTCCGCGTTTCGATGCGCGACCGCGACCAGATTGCGCTGCTGGCGGCCTATGCCGCCCGCGCCAGCAAGAACGGCAAGGTCGCCATCATCGCCGACACTACCGGCTACGGTCAGCAAGGCGCCAAGGACGCGGTCGAGATCCTGGCCCTGCACAAGATCACGCCCGTGGCCAACGAGAAGTTCGGTCCCAAGGACACGGACATGTCGTCGCAACTGAACAAGATCAAGAGCTCGGGCGCCGATACGCTGATCGTCTACGCGCTGGCGGACTCCAATGCGCACGTCATGCGCAGCCTGGAAAAGATCAGCTACTTCCCGACGACGCTGGCCTCCTGGGCCAATCTCAGCTCGCCGTTCCTGCGCATTGCCGGCCCCGAGCTGGCCAGCAAGATGATCTTCACGGCGTCGATCACCGAAGACTCCTCGCCCGAGTCCAAGGCGCTGTACGACACGCTGATGAAGCGCGATGGCCGCGTGCCGACCTATGTCATGGCCGCGCAGGCGTATGACTCGGTCAAGCTCATCGCCGCCGCGATGGAGCAGGCCAAGTCGACCGAAGGCGAGGCCGTGCAGGCCGCATTGCAGAACCTGGCTCAGGCCAAGGGCGTGATCAAGACCTACGAGAAGCCGTTCACGGCCGAGAACCACGAAGCGCTGTCGGTGAAGGATTTCCGCCTGGTGCGCTGGATCGACGGCAAGGTGGTCACGGTCGACGATGAGTACACCCGCGCGATCAAGCCGGAAGACCTGAAGCTGTAAGGCGGCGCGGCAACGAGAAAGATCTCTCCCCGGCGCGCCAGTACGCGCCGGGGAGTCGTCAATAAGGGGGGCATCCAGCATGCAAATACTACAAGCCATCTTGAGCGGGCTGGCCATGGGCAGCGTCTACGCCCTGGTCGCGTTCGGGTTCAGCATCACGTACACCACGACCAAGACCTTCAACTTCGGACAGGGCGCGTTCCTGGCGTTGGCTGGCCTGATCGGCATCAGCGCCATCCTGCTGGTCAGCCAGGGCACGCTGATCGGATTCCCGAATCCGGAGGACGTGACCTGGGGCACGTTCCTGTTCGCCCTGCTGGCCGCCATGCTGGTCCTGAGCTTGCTGGGCTATGTGCTCTACATCACCGCCATCCGCCACTTCGTGGGCGAGGCGGGCCTGTCCTGGGTGATGAGCACCATAGGCTTCGGCATCATCATCCAGAACCTGGCGCTGCTGGTCTGGGGCCCGGCGCCCATCGCGGTGGCTTCGCCATTGGGCGAAGGCATCATCACGGTCCTGGGTACTGGCGTGCGGCCGCAGGAAATCCTGGTGTTCGGCACCACGCTGGTGCTGATGATCGTGTTCGACTGGGCCTTGCACAAGACCAAGATGGGCAAGGCGGTGCGCGCGGTGGCGTTCAGCAAGACCGCCGCCAGTCTGATGGGGATCAACGCCAACGCGGTGGCGATCGCCGTGTTCGCGATCAGTTCGGCGCTGGCCGCGATCGCGGGCGTGATGGTTGCGCCGATCGCGACCGCCTCGGTGTTCGTGGGCACGCTGTTGTCGCTCAAGGCCTTTTCCGCCGCGATCCTGGGCGGGTTGGAGAATCCGCGCGGCTGCATTTTCGGCGGCTTCCTGATCGGGCTGCTGGAATCGCTGATCGGCCTCTGGTATTCGAACCTGCGTGAAATAGCGGTTTTCGCGTTGATCATCGTGGTGCTGTATTTCCGCCCGGCCGGCATTCTTGGCCGCGTGCATGCGGAGAAAGTATGAAGCTCTCCAAAATTCTCATTCCCCTTGTTATCGCGGCGCTTGCCATCGGCTACGCCTATTCGGGCTTGAATGACTTCTATCTGCTGATCCTGTTCAACATCGGGGTCTACTACATCGCCGCCACGGGTTTCAACATTCTGGTCGGCCAGACCGGCCAGAAGTCGCTGGGCCATGCCGGACTGTTCGGCGTGGGCGCCTACACGGTGGCGCTTCTGACGGTGAACTACCAGGTCGATCCCTGGCTGGCGCTGGTCTGCGCCGCGGTCGTGTCCGCGGTGTTCGGCGTGGTGATTGCGATCCCGGCGCTGAAGGTCAAGGGGCCAAGCCTGGCGATGGTGACCATCGCCTTCGGCCTGTTGATCGAAAAGATCGTGTCGGAATGGACCGACGTATTCAAGGGCCAGGAGGGTTTCTACGGCATCACCGGCCTGACCTTCGGCGGCGCGCCGCTGGACAGCCGCCAGTGGGTGGTGGTGGTCGTGGTGCTGGGCCTGGCGCTGCACGCCATGACCTCGCTGTTGTTGAACGGCCGTTTCGGCCGCGGCTTCGCCGCGGTGCGCACGTCCGAAATCGCGGCCGAGAGCGTGGGCATCAGCGTCTACCGCTTCAAGATCCTGGCTTTCGCCATCAGCGCCATCACCTGCGGCATCGCGGGCGGCCTGGTGGCGCAGCAGAACCAGTACATCAACTCGGATTTCGTCAATTTCAACCTGTCGGTGTTCTTCCTGGTGCTGGTGCTGTTCGGCGGCCGCACGCCGGCGGGCTCCTTCCTGGGCGCAGTGGTGCTGACGGTGATCGACGCCATGCTGGCGCGCTGGCCGGAAGTGCAGCATTTCGCCTATGGCCTGATCCTGCTGTTCGCGCTGTACGCCATGCCGGAAGGGCTGGCGGGCCTGTTGGCCAAGGTGCTGCCCAAGCGCGGCCAACGCGAGGCGCTGGCCGCTGACTCAGGCGCTGCCGACTGGACACCGGCTCCGCCGGCCAGCCGCGGCGGTGCGGACGCCGGCTTCCTGGAAGTGAAGGACCTGTACAAGGCCTTCGGCGGCGTGGTGCCGACCAACAAGGTGTCGTTCACGCTGGAGCGCGGTTCCGTCGTATCGCTGATCGGCCCCAACGGCGCCGGCAAGACCACCACCCTGAACCTCTTGTCGGGCCTGGTGGCGCCGGACGCCGGCAGCATTCGCTTCAAGAACCGCCAGATGGTGGGCCTGTCGCCCAACGAGATCGCCGCGTCGGGCATCGGCCGCACGTTCCAGAACCTGAAGCTGTTCGACGGGCTGAGCGCGCTGGAGAACGTGATGGTCGGCTTCTATCGCGTGCAGCAGTCGAGCTTCTTCTCCAACCTGCTGGGCCTGCCCGGCAGCCTGGCGGAGGAACGGCGCATCCGCCGCCAGGCCTACGCCATTCTCAAGTTCTTCGAGCTGGACCGCTATGCCGACGATGCCGCCAACAGCCTGCCTTACGGCCTGCAGCGCCGCCTGGAGATTGCGCGCGCGGTGGCGGCGATGCCGGACCTGCTGCTGCTGGACGAACCTGCCGCGGGCCTGAACCCGGCGGAAACGGACCAGTTGACCGAGCTGATCGTGAAGCTCAAGAACATGGGCCTGACCATTCTGCTGATCGAGCATCACATGGATCTGGTCATGGCCATTTCCGACCATATTGTCGTGCTGGACTACGGCGTGAAGATCGCCTCGGGCCTGCCGCACCACATCCAGGAGAATCCGAAAGTCATCGAAGCCTACCTGGGCGCGCCGGCATAGGAGACCGCAATGAGCCGTTTACTGGACATCAAGAACCTGGCGGTCAGCTACGGCGCCGTCAATGCCCTGAAGCAGGTGTCGCTGCATGTGGACACGAACGAGATCGTGACCATCATCGGCGGCAACGGCGCGGGCAAGAGCACCATGATGCGCGCGCTGTCGGGCATCGAAAAATCTACCGGCGACATTGCGTTCGCCGGTCAGGACCTGGGCGGCATCAGCGCGCACAAGCGCGTGGGGCTGGGCATCGCCCACGTGCCGGAAGGACGCCAGGTGTTCCCGGACCAGACGGTCCACGACAACCTGATGCTGGGCGCGTTCCTGCGCAAGGAATCGCCCGCCGAGCTGGCTGCGGAGATCGAGCACTGCTACGCGATGTTCCCGCGCCTGAAAGAGCGCCGCGCGCAGTACGCGGGAACCCTGTCGGGCGGCGAACAGCAGATGCTGGCGATCTGCCGCGCCCTGATGAGCAAGCCGCGCATCCTGATGCTGGACGAACCGTCGCTGGGGCTGGCACCGCTGATCGTGGCCGAGATCTTCAAGATCATCAAGTCGCTGAAAGAGCGCGGCATGACGATTCTGCTGGTCGAGCAGATGGCCAATCAGGCGCTGGCGATCTCCGACCGCGCATATGTCCTGGAAGTGGGCTCCATCGTGATGGAGGGCACGGGCCAGGAGTTGTTGGCCAGCGAGCGCGTGCGCGAGGCCTATCTGGGCAAACACAAGAGCTGACGAGGCAATCATGTCATCCAAACCATTGAGCGGAATCCGAGTGCTGGAATTGGGCCAGCTGATCGCCGGACCGTTCGCCGCCAAGATGCTGGGCGAATTCGGGGCCGAGGTCATCAAGATCGAACCGCCCGGCAAGGGCGATCCGCTGCGCAACTGGCGCCTGATCCACGACGGCACCTCCGTCTGGTGGCAGGTGCAGTCGCGCAACAAGAAGTCGGTCAGCCTGGATCTGCGAAAACCCGAGGCGCAGGACCTGATCCGGACCCTGGTCAAGGACGTCGACGTGGTGATCGAGAACTTCAAGCCCGGCACCATGGAAGGCTGGGGGCTGGGCTGGGAGGAACTGCGCGCCATCAATCCGCGGCTGGTGATGCTGCGCGTGTCCGGCTACGGCCAGAGCGGCCCGTACCGCGATCTGCCCGGCTTCGGCGCCATCGGCGAAGCCATGGGCGGTCTGCGCCACCTGAGTGGCGAGCCTGATCGCACCCCGGTGCGCGTGGGCGTGTCCATCGGCGATTCGCTGTCGGCGCTGCACGGCGTCATCGGCATCCTGCTGGCGCTGCGTGCGCGCGACCAGAACGGCACGGGCCAGATGATCGATGTGGCGTTGTACGAGTCGGTCTTCAACATGATGGAAAGCCTGCTGCCCGAATATTCGGTGTTCGGCGAGATCCGCCAACCCGCCGGCAGCAGTCTGCCGGGCATCGCGCCCAGCAACGCCTACCGCTGCCAGGACAACAAGTACGTGCTGATCGCCGGCAATGGCGACAGCATCTTCAAGCGCCTGATGGGCGTGATCGGGCGCCCTGACCTGGCCGAGGCGCCGGAACTGGCGAACAACGCCGGACGCGTGAAGCACGTAGTCATGCTTGACGACGCAATTTCGCAATGGACCGGCCGGCATCCGCTGGACCTGGTGCTGGAGCGCCTGAACGACGGGCAGATCCCCGCCGGCAAGATCTATGACGTGGCCGACATCGCGGCCGACCCGCACTACCGGGCGCGCGGCATGATCCTGGACGGCGCGCTGCCGGACGGCACGCCGGTGCAGGTGCCGGGCATCGTGCCCAAATTGTCGGAAACGCCGGGTGAAGTGCGTAGCCCGGCGCCCGCCCTGGGCCAGGACACCGACGACGTGCTGGCCGGCTTGGGCATCGGCGAGGCGCAGCGCCAGGACTGGCGCGCGCGCGGCATCATCTGAGGAGCGCAGCATGAATGTGACCCACCCCGGCACCAACGCCAGCCGCCCGCGGCTGTACATCCAGGAAGTCGCGCCGCGCGACGGCTTCCAGAACGAAAAGCAGTTCATCGAAACGCGGGACAAGATCGCCTTCATCAACCGGCTGTCCGCCAGCGGGTTCGCCAAGATCGAGGCGACGTCCTTCACCTCGCCCAAGGCCATTCCGGCCCTGCGCGACGCCGAGATCGTGATGCACGAGATCGAGCGCAATCCGGACGTCGTCTACACGGTGCTGGTGCCCAATGTGCGCGGCGCGCAGCGGGCGCTGGAGTGCCAGGTGGACGAGGTCAACCTGGTGATGTCCGTCAGCGAGACCCATAACCGCGCCAATCTGCGCATGACGCGGGAGCAGTCGTTCGAGCAGTTGAGCGACGTGGTCAACGCGGTGCGCGACAGCCGCGTTGCCATCAACGTGTCGCTGTCCACTGTGTTCGGCTGCCCGATGGAAGGCGACATCAATGCCTTCGACGTCTTCGAACTGGTGGGGCGCTTCGCCGCGCTGGGCGTGGACGGCGTGACGCTGTGCGACACCACCGGCATGGCTTATCCCACGCAGGTTGGCAAGATCGGCCGCGAGGTTCGCAAGCTGTTTCCCGGCCTGACCACCACCATGCATTTCCACAATACGCGCGGTATGGCGCTGGCCAATACCCTGACGGCCATCGAGGCGGGCATCGACCGCTTTGACGCCTCGCTGGGGGGGCTGGGCGGCTGCCCTTACGCGCCGGGCGCCAGCGGCAACGTGTGCACGGAAGAACTGGTGCACATGCTGGAGCTGATGGGCTACGACACCGGTGTGGACCTGGACGCCATACTCGGCGCTTCGGCGACCTTGCCCGCGTTGGTGGGACACGACATCCCCAGCCAGCTGCTCAAGGCGGGACCACGCCTGACCTTGCATCCGGCGCCCGACTTCGGCGTCTAGCGCTGCGGCGATGGCGGGGCGGGCGGTTGTGCTAATTTCCATGCATGCCGCCCGGTCCGGAGCCCGCCATGTTGAAGTTCGCCGCCAATCTTTCCATGATGTACACGGAACACGCGTTCCTGGACCGCTATGCGGCCGCCGCGGCGGACGGATACGCCGGCGTGGAATGCATGTTTCCCTACGAGGCCCCGGCCGCCTTCGTGCGCGAGCGCATGGACGCGGCCGGCGTGACGCAGGTGCTCTTCAATGCGCCGCCTGGCGTCGCTGCTCGCGGCGATCGCGGCCTGGCCGCGCAGCCGGGGCGGCAGGCGGAATTCCAGGCGGGGATTGAACAGGCGCTGTCCTACGCCACGGCGTTGGCCTGCCCGAACCTCCATGTGATGGCGGGCTTGGTTGCGCCTGACGCCTCGCGCGAGGCCATGCTGGACTGCTATCGCGAGAACCTGGACTGGGCCGCGCGCCAGGCGCGCTCGGCCGGCGTTACCGTGCTGATCGAACCCATCAACACCCGCGACATACCCGGCTACTTCCTGAACCGCCAGGATGAGGCGCATGCCGTGGTGCAGGCGGTCAATGCGTCCAATCTGAAAGTGCAGATGGATCTCTACCACTGCCAGATCGTCGAAGGCGACGTCACCATGAAGCTGCGCGAATACCTGCCAACGGGGCGGGTCGGCCATCTGCAGATCGCCGGCGTGCCGCTGCGCCAGGAACCCGACCGGGGCGAACTGGATTACGGCTGGGTCTTCAGCGTGCTGCGCGAACTGCAGTACAGCGGCTGGATCGGCTGCGAATACCGTCCGGCCGCCGGCACCTCGGCCGGCTTGCGCTGGCTGGCTGCGGCCCGTACCTGAGTCTTGCGGGCTTGGCGAAGCTCCGGGTTTTTCCGGTGATGTGCACCGGCGTTCCGGGTCCGATAATTAATCATTAATATGTTAAATAAATAGGCAGGCGAGGAGAGCGCGACATGTTCAAAGGCATTTTGCAGGGCGCCTTGCTGGCGGCGGCGCTGGCCGGGGCAGTGACGGTTCCGGGCAAGGCTGCGGCAGCGGAGTTTCCCGATCATCCGATCCGCTGGCTGGTGCCGTTCAGCGCAGGCGGCGGCAGCGACATCGCCACCCGCGTCGTCGCCAAGCACGTGGGCGACGCGTTGGGGCAGCCGGTGGTGGTGGAAAATCGTCCGGGCGCCGCCACCATCGTCGCCGCGCAGGAGACCGCGCGCGCCGCGCCTGATGGCTACACCCTGCTGACGGCCGGGATGAGCACGCTGGCGCTGAATCCCTGGCTGTACCAAAAGCTGCCTTACGATCCGGCGAAGGATCTGACTCCCGTCTCCACGCTGGTGGCGCTGCCCATCGTGCTGGTGGTGTCGCCCGATTCCTCGATGCATACGCTGGCGGACGTGACGGCTTACCTCAAGCGGGACAAGCCGGGCAGCTATGCGTCCCTGGGCGTGGGCAGCCCGCATCACCTGGCCATGGAACTGTTCCTGGATACCATCCAGGGCCGGGCCACGGCCATACCCTACAAGGGCACACCGCCCGCCTTGCAGGATGTGGCGTCCGGCGTGGTGCCGATGATGATGGCCGATCTGGCCGCCGCGCGTCCGCTGATCCAGGCGGGCAAGCTGCGCGCCATCGCGGTGCCGGCCGCGCAGCGTTCCGGGCAATTGCCGCAGGTGCCGACCTTCGCCGAGGCGGGCGGCCCGGCGTTCGAAGCCGCCGCCTGGCAGGGCGTGGTCGCGCCCGCCGGCACGCCGACTCCGGTGGTCGAGAAACTCAGCCACGCCATTGCCCAGGCCCTGCGCTCGCCGGCAGTGGCCGACCAACTGAAATTGCAGGGCATGGAGCCCACCGGCAGCACCCCGCAAGCCTTCGCGGACTATGCGCGCACGGAGTACGAGCGCTGGGGCGCGGTGATCCGCAGCAAAAACATTTCCGCCAACTGAAGGCGGACGGTAACAGCCGCCGCAAGGTGTAACCGGCGCGGTTGCGCAAGCGGCGCGGGCGTACGATAAAGGCACGTATATCCTGTCCGGCAGCCCGGGCAAGGAGCACATCATGTCTCTGATCGTAGCAGCCCGGTTCGAGGGCTTCGAAGCGGCGCACGCCGCAGCCGAGCGCCTGTCCGCCAACGGCTTTCCCCACTGGGACATCAATACCTTCTACGTCAATCCGGCCGGCGAGCATGGCCGCTACCCCTTGGGTGGCGACCGCCGCTCCGATCCGGACTCGGGACGCGCCGACATCGGCGCCTTCCTCGGAGCAGGCGGGGTGGGGGCAGGCTTTGCGGTGTTTGGCGGGTTCGTGATGTCGGAAATAAGCGAATCCACGCCATTGATCCTGGCCGCCGCAGGCGTCGGCGCCTATCTGGGGTCGCTGTTCGGCGCGCTCTGGGTGACGGGCCACGGCAGCACGCTGCACGGCCACTTCAATCCCGATTCCCATGCCGAGATCCGCCAGGCCGGCGTGATGGTCGCCGTGCGCACGCGCCCGCAACGCGAAATGCTCGCGTGTCGCATCCTGCGCGATGCCGGCGGCGCCGACGTGGAACACGCCAACGGCCGCTGGCGCAACAACCATTGGGAAGACTTCGATCCGCTGGCGCCGCCCCAGCGGGAAGTGGGATTCGGCTGAAACGCGCGCGGGCCGCGGCGGCGGCGTCCGTCCGCGCTCAGTCCGGCGCGGGCGTGGGAGCGGTATTTTGCCGGCGGGCGGTCGCTGCGCAGCCCGCGGAAGCCACGATGATGCCGCAGATGGCCAGCCATTGCGTCTGCGACAGCTGCTCATTCAGGACGATCACGCCGGCCAGCGCGCCCATGGCGGGCTCCATGCTGAGCAGCACGCCGAAGGTCTTCTGCGGCAGGCGCCGCAGCGCCACCATTTCCAGCGAATAGGGCAGAGCGCTGGACAGTATGCCCACGGCGATGCCGGCCAGGATCAGGGTCGGATCCAGCAATGCCGCGCCGGCGTGCGCCGCGCCTATGGGCAGCGCCACCAATGTCGCCGCGGTCAGCCCGAGCGAGGTGGCTTGCCCGCCATGCACATTGCCCGCCATCTTGCCGAAGATGATGTAGAGCGCCCAGCACACCGCCGCGCCCAGCGCAAAGGCGATCCCCACGGGGTCCAGGTCACGCACCGATTGCCCCGTGGGAATCAGCAGCACCAGGCCTGCGATGGCGCAGCCGATCCAGACGAAGTCGATGGCGCGCCGCGACAGCGCCACTGCCAGGGTCAGCGGGCCGATGAATTCGATGGCGATGGCCACGCCCAGCGGCAGCGTGCGCAAGGCCATGTAGAACAGCAGGTTCATGCAGGCCAGCGTCACGCCGTACAGGGCGATCTTGGCCGCCGCCTGGCGCGTCAGCGGAAAGCGCCACGGACGCCAGATCGCCACCAGGATCAGCGCGCCGATGGCGATGCGGTAGGCGGTCGTGCCCTGGGCGCCCACCATGGGGAAGAGCGACTTGGCGAACGAGGTGCCGACGCACAGCGAGGCCATCGCGCCGATCAGCGACAGGATGGGGAGCAGGGTGGAGGAAGACGCGTTGCGTCCGGTATTCAGGGTGGCGGCGGTCATGGCAATGGCGGAAAGACAGGATACGTACGGGACGGCGGGTGGTTCAGGGTGTCAGGTGTTCGGCGGTGGAATAAAGCACGTAAAGCGCCAGGCCCAGCATGACGGCGCCGAGCAGGCCCTGCTGCATCCGCAGGAACCAGGGATTGCGCCCCACCCAGCCGCGGATGCGCGAGGCGCCATAGGCGAAGCAGCTGCCGTAGGGCAGGCTCAGCGCCTTCATCGTCACGCCCAGCACCAGCATCTGGATCCACACCGGCCCATTGTCCGGGGTAGTGAACTGCGGCAGGAAGGCGATCATGAACAGCAGCACCTTGGGGTTCAGCAGGTTCGTCGTGAAGCCCTGCCAGAACGCGTCGCGCGCGTCTCCGGGGCGGGCCGCGAGCGACACGTCGGCCGAACGCGCGCAGCGGACAATGGCCTTGATGCCCAGGTAGCCCAGGTACAGGCCGCCCGCGGCCTTGATGCCCATGAACAACGACGGGAACGCCTGCAGCACCGAAGCCAGGCCCAGCACCACCGCCGGCACCTGGATGAAGCCGGCGGCGACGTTGCCCAGGACACTGTGGAAGGCGGGCCGGAAGCCCTGCGTCATGCCCCGGGACAAGGTCAGCGCCATGTCGGGCCCGGGCGTGAGTTTGAGCGCCGCGTCGGCGGCGAGGAACAGCAGGAAAAGCTGGAGTGACGGCATGATACGAGGGCGGACGTACCCGCGGCGCGGGCAGAGGGCTCCCAGTTTAAGCAAGCCGGCTGAATAATTCCTGCATCGCGGGGTGCGGAAATGAAGTTTCCCGTCAAAATGGGGCCGGATTCAGGCGCGGCCGGGCTTAGAATCTGTTGGCGGCTCCCTTCCGGCCGTTTCCAGCCGTTCCGAGACCCTGATGGAACTAGACGATTTCGACCTCCAGATCCTGCAAAGCATGCAGGAAGACAACCAGCGCACCAGCCAGGAAGTCGCGCAGCGCGTGAACCTGTCGCCGGTGTCCTGTCTGCGCCGCATGAAGCGGCTGCGCGAGTCCAAGGTGGTGCTGGGCGACGTTTCCGTGGTCGACCCCGCTGCCGTGGGCCGGGGCATCATGATGGTCGTGCTGGTGACGCTGGAGAGCGAACGCGCCGACAAGCTCGACCAGTTCAAGCGCGCCATGCAGTCCGCGCCGGAAATCATGCAGTGCCTGTCGGTCACGGGCGAGGTGGACTTCGTCCTGACCATCACCATGCGCGACATGGCCGAATACGAAACCTTCGCCCAGCGCAATTTCTGGGGCAATCCCAACGTCAAGCGCTTTTCCACGCTGGTGGTGATGAACCGTGCCAAGTACGGCATGGCGGTGCCGGTGGGCTGAACCCCGTCGTTGCCCCGCGCCGGAACGCGGCGCGTTTTCGCGACATCCAACCCCATAAGCAGGCAAGATTCCTGGCTATTCCGGCCGCGCCTGCATCCATGGCTTCGGGGGATGAGATGAAAGCAATTCAAGCAAGATGGTTCTATGCGCTGGCCTTGGTGAGCTGCGGGGTGTTTGCCCATGGCAACGGGCCGACGGATCCGCAGATAGCGGCCATCGTGGTGGTGGCCAACCAGGTCGACATCGACGCCGGCAAGCTGGCGCAGGGCAAGACCGGCAACAAGGAGGTTCGCGACTTCGCCACGCTGATGGTGACTGATCATTCCGCGGTCAACAAGTCGGCCGGCGAGCTGGTGCAGAAGCTCAAGGTCAAGCCCGAACCGAACGCGACCAGCGACAGCCTGCAGCAGGGCGGGGACAAGAACCTCGCCGCGCTCAAGGGTATGAGCGGCGCTGCGTTCGACAAAGCCTATGTGGATCACGAGGTGGCCTACCACGAGGCCGTGATCCAGGCGCTGGACACGACCCTGATTCCCGGCGCGCACAACGCGGAGTTGAAGGCCCTGTTGGTCAAGGTGCGGCCTGCGTTCATCGCGCACCTGGAACATGCCAAATCCCTGCAGAAGAGGCTCAACGGTGGCTGACACCTGCTCATTTTCCGCGCTCGGGCGCGCCGGCCTGGCCGCGCTATGCGCCAGCCTGATGCTGGCGGGCGCGGTCGCGTCCGCCCAGCAAAGCCCCACTGGCACTCAACTGGCCGAGCATGTCGTGACCATCGAAGGAATGCAGTTCAGGCCCGCGACGCTGACCGTCAAGCGGGGCGACAAGGTGACATGGATCAACAAGGACCTGGTCCCGCACACCGCCACCGCGGTTTCCAAGACTTTCGATTCGGGAGTGATCGCCGCCGGCGCATCCTGGACCTACACTGTGACAGAGGCAGGCAGCAGCGCCTATGCCTGCCTGTTTCATCCGACGATGCAGGGTACCTTGATTGCGCAATGACGCGTGGCGGAGGTCAGACTCATGACTGCACTTGCGGCGCTGGCGGCAACGCCGGCTGAGGACGAAGACCTGGCGCTCGCGCACCGCATCGCGGCGGGCGAGCAGAGCGCGTTTGAGTTGATGATGCGGCGGCACAACCGGCGGCTCTACCGTCTGGCGCGCGCCACTCTGCGCAACGACGCCGATGCCGAGGATGCCTTGCAGGAAACCTACCTTGCGGCCTATCGGAACATGGCGGCGTTCCGCGGCGAATCGACGTTGTTCACCTGGCTGTCGCGGCTCCTGCTCAACGAATGCTATGGCCGGCTGCGCAAGCACAGCCGCCGCGAGGCGCTGTTTCCCGTCGCCGATGACATAGAGAAAGAGGTTGATGCGATGACCATCAACGACTTCAATCCGCCGTACCACGCCGCCGTCCGCGCTGAATTGAGAAGCCTGCTGGAAGCGCGGCTGGACGCCTTGCCCGTCTCGTTCCGGACCGTGTTCGTATTGCGCTCGGTCGAGGAACTGTCGGTCGAGGAAACGGCGCATTGCCTGGGCATCCCCGAAGCCACCGTCCGCAGCCGCCACTTCCGCGCCAATGCGCTGCTGCGCGAAGCGCTGGCGCGGGATGTGGGGGTGGTGGAGAAGAGTTTGTTTGAGTTTGATGGGGATGATTGTGACAGGGTGGTGGAGAGGACGCTGGCGCGGTTGGATGGGAGTGCTGCTATTCCTAAAAGTCGGTAAATTTTGATACGTACCTATTGTTAGAAACAAGGCTCCTGCGCGCAGGCATCTCGTAGGCCAAAAATGTCCCACACACCGTTGCGTCATTTATCGATGCAGCGCCAGAATTGCCGGGATCGCTTAAAGATCAGCGAAGCATCCGCATCCTGGGGAGCAAAGGCCGTGTTTGAGTCTTATAGAGCAAGAAATGGCGTTGCCGTTGGCGGACCTGTTGATACACTGCGCTCAACAACACCCGCCACACTTCAGGCCTGCGCGCAAGCGCCGGTACCGTGCTCCCAGGGCGGGTTTCTTTTTTCTGCCGGGATTCTGTCGTGAGGTACACCAAAGTCCCGCTGTCCAATGCTGCCCTGCTAGCCCGCTGGCAAGACAAAGGTCTGGCGGTTCCATGCGTTATGGCTGCCGAGCGTGCGCTGAACTTTGTTGGGTATTTCCGCCTGCGTGGCTATGCGTTATCTCTCATGATCTCCACGCCAGCGGGGCGTATGTTTCAGCCCGGGGTGAGATTCGAAGACGTCATCGCCCGCTATGAGTTCGACCGCGTCCTGAGGCGTACTACGCTTGGCCAGCTCGAACGGATAGAGGTGGCCGTGCGGACAGTCATAAGCAATCAGATGTCCATACGGTATGGGCCGTTCTGGTATCTGAATCATCCTGCTCAGGTTTTGGGGTATGCGTCAGGGTATGGAAGCCGGCCGGACCCATTTCCGCTTGGCAGCTTTCTTGGAACTGTTGAGCGTGAGACGCGTCGTTCCAGAGACTTGTTTGCACAGCATTATTTCGGAACCTACACCGAGCCGCTGCTGCCACCTAGTTGGTTGATGGCAGAGTGTTTGTCCTTCGGCAAATGGTCGCAACTCTACAAACACCTGCAAAAGGCGGATCGGACGCACCCCAATCCCAAAAAGATCGTAGCCAAGGCATTCGGCCTGGCCGCTCCTCTAGTCGAATCCTGGCTGCATGCGCTGACCTTGCTGCGCAATATTTGCGCGCATCACGGACGGGTGTGGAATCGTCGCTTTGCCGTCCGGCCGGCTGTTTACCACCTGGCCGCGGAACATTTCAACGATCCGCAAAGCTATTACTGCTTGGCGGTCGTCATGCGGCTGTTCTCAAAGGCGGTTGATTCCCAAGATGAGTGGCCAGTTCGCCTGATGGACCTGTTCAGAATGCACCCCGCCATTGCGCCAGCAGACTTGGGGTTTCCACAGGGCTGGGACGCTGCCTCGATCTGGAACGATTAGCTTTGGGGAGCTATCGCAACCGCAACGCATTGAAAATCACCGAAGCCGAACTCAGGCTCATCGCCAGCGCCGCGATCATCGGCGACAGCAACCATCCTGTGAACGGATACAGCAAGCCCGCCGCTATCGGAACGCCGATGCCGTTGTAGACGAAGGCGAACATCAAGTTCTGCCGCATGTTGCGCACGGTGTCGATGGAGATCTGGCGCGAGGCGGCGATGCCGCGCAGGTCGCCCTTGACCAGGGTCACCTGGCCGCTGTTCATGGCCACGTCGGTGCCCGTGCCCATGGCTACGCCTACGTCGGCGCGGGCCAGCGCGGGGGCGTCGTTGATGCCGTCGCCCGCCATCGCCACCACGTGGCCGTCCTTTTGCAGCTTTTCCACCAGCGCCAGCTTGTCGGCCGGCTTGACCTCGCCGTGCACTTCGTCGATGCGTAGGGCGGCGCCGACGGCGCGCGCGGTGGTCAGGCCGTCGCCCGTCGCCATGACGATGCGCAGGCCGCTGTCGTGCAGGTTCTGGATGGCCTCGTGCGTGCTGGGCTTGATGGGATCGGTCACCGCCAGGATGCCGGCGAACTGGCCGTCCACTGCCAGGTGCATGATGCTGGCGCCTTCGCCGCGCAGGCGTTCGCCGTCCGCGCGCAACGCGTCCACCCGCACGCCTTCCTGCTCCATCAATGCCGTGTTGCCCAAGGCCAGACGCTTGCCTTCCACCGTGCCGCGCACGCCGATGCCGCTGCCGGAATCGAAGTCCTCGGCCTTGGCCAGCGCGAGGCCCTGGGCGCGCGCGGCGCTGACGATGGCGTCGGCCAGCGGATGTTCGCTGCCTTGGTCCAGGCTGGCCGCCAGGCGCAGCACTTCGTCGGACGTGTATCCCGGCGCCGCGATCGCGGTATCGAAGGCAGGTTTTCCTTCGGTCAGGGTGCCGGTCTTGTCGACGATCAACGTGTCCACCTCGCGCATCTTCTCGATCGCGCCGGCGTCGCGGAACAGCACGCCCTGCGCGGCGGCGCGGCCCGTGGCCACCATGACCGACATGGGCGTAGCCAGTCCCAGCGCGCAGGGGCAGGCGATGATGAGCACGGCGACAGCGTTGATCAGGCCGTACACCCAACTGGGTTCCGGCCCGAAAACGCCCCACACCAGCAGTGTGGAGATCGCCACCAACACCACGGCGACGACGAACTTGCCCGCCACCACATCCGCCATGCGTTGCATGGGCGCCTTGGAACGTTGGGCGTTGGCGACCATCTGCACGATTTGCGCCAGCATGGTGGCGGAACCCACCTTCTCCGAGCGCATCACCAGGGTGCCGCTGGTGTTGAGCGTGGCGCCGATCAGCTTGTCGTTCTCGCGCTTGCTGACTGGCACGGGCTCGCCGGTGAGCATGGATTCGTCCACGGCGCTGCGGCCTTCGGTGACGATGCCGTCCACCGGAATCTTCTCGCCGGGACGCACGCGCAGCAGGTCGCCCACATGCACGTGGTTCAGCGGCACGTCTTCCTCGCTGCCGTCGGTGTTGATGCGCCGCGCCGTCTTGGGCGCCAGGCCGAGCAGGGCCTTGATCGCGGCGGACGTCTGCGAGCGCGCCTGCAGCTCCAGGATCTGCCCCAGCATGGTCAGCGAAATGATGACCACGGCAGCCTCGAAATACACCGCCACGCGCCCCATCGATACGAAGGAATCCGGGAACACGCCCGGCGCCAGCGTGGCGACCACACTGTAGATGAATGCCGCGGCCGTGCCCAGGCTGATCAGCGTCCACATGTTGGGGCTGCGATGCACAAGCGACTGCCAGCCGCGCACGAAGAACGGCCAGCCGGTCCAGAACACCACCGGCAGGGACAGCGCCAACTCCAGCCAGCTCTGGGTCGCCATGTCGAACCAACCCAGGCGATGGCCGAACATGGCCATCACGGCCACGATGAGGGTCAGGGGCAGCGTCCACCAGAAGCGGCGCTGGAAGTCATTGAGTTCGCTGTTGTCCTCCTCATCCAGCGGGATAAGAGGCTCCAGCGTCATGCCGCACTTGGGGCAGCTCCCGGGGCGACCCTGGCGGATCTCGGGATGCATGGGGCAGGTGTAGATCGTGCCGGCGGGAACGTCGGCGGCGGCATCCATAGGGGCGGCTGCTGTCGGTTGGGCAGTTAGGCCGTCGTGTTCGTCGCTACCCGCACCGTGCTTATTGTGATCGTGGGCGTGATGCTGCTGCTGGTGCGCGTCATGACCGCCATGCGCATGAGCCGACTGAGCGTGCGCCTGTCCTTCCGGCACCAGATGCATCTGGCACTTCGGACAGCGGCCCGGATGGTTCTGGCGGATCTCCGGGTGCATGGGGCACACATAGAGCGTGCCTTCGTTCGATGCCGCGTCGCCGTGACGAGAGTGATTCATACCCATCCCTTTCGAGTGCCGGTGTGATCCTTCGTGTGCCTATTATGCCCAGGCGGGGTGCGCGCAGCGCAATAGCTGGCGGCCGGCGCCACTGCGGCGCCGGCCGCCAGCAATGACTCGTGGCGCTCAGCCCTTGGCTGCCGGGGACGCCGCCGAGGGCGCATCGCCCGCCGGATTCATCATCGATCCCATCATCTCGTGGCAGCCCAGCATGCTGGCGCCATTGGCGGGCATGGACTTCATGTGTTCGCCCATCAAGGCCTGGCGCTCTTCGGCCGTCTTGGCCGCAGCCATCTGCTGGTGCATTCCGCCCATGGCTTGCATGTGCGCTTCCATGTTCTTCATCATGCCGGCGCCCGGTGCCATTTGCATATTGGAGGCCGGCTCGGCCGTGGCCGGATGATGCGTGTCATGTCCGCCGCTGGCGGCCTGCGCGTAGACCGCGCCTGTCATTCCCAGGCTCAACGCGCACGCACTGAACAAGGTGGTCAGGGTCTTCATGGTCAGCTCCTTTCTGTGGTCTGGAAGTGCATGGACTCCAGTGTGGACGGCTGACAGGGGCGGGGAGGTTACGCGTGGATTACTTTTTTGTAATGTTCTGGGGGCGCCGCATGCGCGACATCAGCCAGCGCAGCAGTACATCCATTTCGGACTGCTCTGCTGAAGAACAGCTGTCATCCGTTCTCAGGCCATCGCGTAAAGATCGCATCCTGATCCAAGGCCCGCTTACGCCACTCATTGAGCAGTTCGGCGAGGGCCTCATGGGTCAGTCCATACGTCTCACCCAGGCTGGAATTGCGCCCCACGATATGTCTGTTGAGGCCCGCAGTGCCGCTGCGTTCTACCGCGGCATCGTCGAAGACAATGAGCTTGGGCACCGCGCGGCTGACGCTGACCACGGTGAATTCGCTGGTGTCTTGCCAGCGTATGGTTCTGCCGTTCCACACCTGCCGGGTTTCGAAGCCGTCGCGGATCAGGCGCAAGGCGGTATCGTTTTTCGCGGCGCGCACCAGCAACATGGCCGCGCCGAGCAGAAAGAACAAGGCTCCCGGCCATAGGATCAACTGCTTCAGCGGCGGCAGCGTTTCGTGCAGCAGCATCCACAGGATCACGCCGCCGAAGGCCGCCGACAGGACCGAGAACACCAGCAGCTTGCCCTTCGCGGCCTTGAGCACCAAGGGACCTGGATAGCGTGCCAGCAGCATCGCGGCCGAGCGCGAGTCGCGCTGGAGCAGCTGCGGCCATAGTTGCAGGACGCCGGTTGCGGCGCAGATGCCGAAGAACAGCGTGACGGGGATGCCTGCGTCGGCGCCGTCCCGGATCATTTCCGTACCCAGGTAGACGAACACCAGGCTGATCGCCAGGCAGGCATAGGTGATCAGGCTCGCGCGCCTGCGACCGGACGGGCGCTGCGCTGCTTCGGAGGCGGGTGGCTGTGTCATGGTATCGAGTGTAGACGGGCGGTCGGCAGGCGCTGCTCATCAAGGCTGATGCCGGGCCAGCACCTCGTCGCGCGGCCCCGCATCCACCACGCGCCCGGCTTCCATCACCACGATAGTGTCGAAGCGGTTGAGCAGGCTGGGGCGGTGCACCGAGGCCACGATGCAAGCCGTCGGGAAGGCGGCGTACATGCGGTCGAACACCCGACCCTCCGCTTGCGGGTCAAGCGCGCTGGTGGGTTCGTCCAGCAGCAGCAAGGAACTGCCTTGCGCGGCCAGCGCGCCGCGCGACAGGGCCAGGCGTTGGCGTTGCCCGCCGGACAGATTGCTGCCGCGTTCATTCATCGGGCTGGCCAGGCCGTCGGGCATGCGTTGCAGCACTTCGTCGAACACGCCGGTATGCACAGCGGCTTGCAGCGCCTGCGCATCGGCAGGTTCGCCGAAAGTGAGGTTCTCCTGCACGCTGGCTTCGAAGACTTCGGCCTCCTGCGGAATCAGCGTGGCCAGCGCGCGCAGTTCGGTCCAGTCCACGGGCTTGCCGTCGCGCAGCAGATCGCCCTGCTGCGGCGGATAGAGTCCGGCAAGGGTGCGCAGCAACGTGCTCTTGCCGCCGCCGCTGGCGCCGATCAACGCGACGCGCGAACCGCGGCGCAGCACCAGGTCCACGCCGTGCAGGCCGCCGCGCCCTTCGTCCGAGTAACGCCAGGTGGCGCCGCGCAACTCCAGGGTCTGCCACGGCGCGTCGGGCTGGACGGCTGGGACGGCGGCTTCGGGATTGCCAGGGGCCTGCCAGATGGGTTCTGCGCTGCTGTAGTCGGTGTGCATGCGCGCGAAGCTCTGGAAGTTGGAGGCGATGGCGCTGACCACGGACGCGGCCTGCTGAGCATACTGATAGATCATGAAGATGGTGCCCAGCAAGAGCGCCTGCCCGGGCTCGCGGTGCCGCAGCACATACTCCACCACGAGGATCCAGGTAAGGCACATGCCGGCCAGGTCGACCACGCACCACTTCACTTCGTTGATCCACAGGGCGCGGCGCAAGGGCTGCATGACCGCCTCCAGGCGGCGGCCCAGGATCTTGCGCGAGGCGGCTTGCAGCCGCAGGCCGATCACGGTGCCGGCATTGCTGACGAAGTCGAGCAGCGCGGCGACGTAGCGGCGTTCCTGGTCGTTTTCGGAACGGGCCAGCCGCATCAGCGCAAGGTCGAAGCGCAACGTGACGAGGGCAATTATCAGGTAACCGCTCACGGCGATGAGGCCGCTGACAGGCGACAGCAGGGTCAGCGCGACCAGTGGGCCGATGAAGTTCAAGGCGCTGTGCAGGTAGCCGTACATGCTGCGGGCGAAAGCCGACAGCGCGCGGCTGGATTGCAATACCCGATGCTGCAGGTCGCCGGAATGCCTGCCGTCGCGCCAGGTCAGCGGGGCGGCCGCGATGCGGGCATAGAGATCGTCGGCCTGCCGTTGGCGGACATGCACGCCTACGTTGCCTTCCAGGACGCGTCCCGGGCCGTGGAACACCCAGGACATCATGTAGCTGCCGACCAGGAACAGGATCCAGAGGCCGGCGGTGGACATGTCGTTCTGCTGCAAGGCATTGATGGCGTGGGAGGCCAGCCAGGGCAGGGTCAGCTTGACCAACTGCGCGCCCGATAGCAGCGCGATGGCGCCCATCAGCTGCCGCCGCGCGCCGTCGGCATAGTGCCAGAGCGCGCGACACAGCACGAGCGCCGCGCGGCCCATGCCGATGGAGGAGGACGGGGAAGAGGAATCAGGCGTCATCGCGTGGAGGGGAAGTCAGGGGTGGCACGGCGTGACTATGCTATCCGACAAACGCCGCCGCGCACCAAAGCAAAAGGCCCCGCCAAAGGCGGGGCCAGCTGCTTGAATTCATTGGTGGCCTGGGGCGGAATCGAACCACCGACACAAGGATTTTCAATCCTCTGCTCTACCGACTGAGCTACCAGGCCAACGCGAAAGTCCGCCACTATACACAATATCCGCGTCATGTGGGAGGCGGCCCGCCATCCGGCGCGGCGCGGCGGGCTTGCGCGAGGACGGCGCCGGCTTCCGGAGAGATGCTGCGCAGGTGCAGGTCGGTCTGCGGATAGGGTATCCCGATGCCGGCCTGCGTCAGCGCCTCGTACATCCGCGACAACATGTCGCTGCGGATGGACATCCACTGGTCGAAGTCCGGCGTCCAGGCGCGGATGCTGAAATCCAGGGTGCTGGCGCCGAAGCCCATGAAGAGTGCGATGGGCGCCGGCTGGGTGGAGACGCCCAGGGTGCCGCGCGCCACCGAGCCCAGCAGTTCGATGGCCTGCGCGGGGTCCGTGCCGTAGGCCAGACCGATGCTGATTTCGATACGGCGGTTGCGGTCCAGCATGGTCCAGTTGGTCAGTTTTTCCGAAAGCAAGGTGCCGTTCGGGACCACCACGTCGGCCCCTTCAAAGGTTCTGATGCGGGTTGCGCGCATGCCGATCTCGCGCACCTGTCCGGAGGTCTCGCCGATTTCCACCACGTCGCCCGGCTGGATGGGACGTTCGAACATCAGGATCAGCCCTGACACGAAGTTGTTGACCACGTTCTGCAGGCCGAAGCCTATGCCCACGCCCAGTGCGCCCAGCACCAGGGCCAATTGGCTGGTCCTGACGCCGGCGGCCGACAGCGCCACCGCCAGGCCCAGCAGCAGCACGGAGTAGTAGGTCAGCGAGGCGATGCTGTTGCCGACGCCGCGCGGCAGCGGCATGCGGGCCAGCACTTCGTCGTGCAGCACCAGGCGGATCGCCCGCGCAGCCCAGAACGCGATCACTACGGAGATCGCGAACACCAGGATGTTACCCAGGCTGATGGTGATGTCCCCGAGCGCCAGCGTGTATGACAGTACTTTCGTCGTGACGGCATAGGTGCCGCGCAGAATGCGGAAGCGGTCCATCGTGTAGAGGGTCCAGCCCACGACGGCGCTGGCCATCACCAGGCGGATTAGCAGTTGCACCAGGGGCGGGGCGTGCTCGCGCGCGATGCGGAAGCGCGACACGCCGGGCCGGGCCAGCAGCAGCTGCAGCAGGGTGACGATGATGGTGACCCCGGCGTACAGCATCAGGCCGAAGTAGCCGCTGCTGATGACGGCGCTGGTCAGCATCTCAGCCATCGACAGGTTGCCGATCAGGTTGGAGACGCCGGCAATGGCCAGCAACGCCACGGCGACCCAGGCGCCGGCACGCACGGCCTTGTGCAGCCGGCTGGGCGCCTGGGCGTTGCCGCGGCGCTGGGCGCGGGTATGCAGCCAAAGCGCCGTTGCCAGGGCCAGCAGGGTGATGGCGAGGTTGTGCAGCCGGTACAGCGTTTCGCTGGCCAGGAAGAATATGCCCAGCCGCTCCGCCAGATACAGGCCGGTGATGGCGTAGGGCCACAGATCCAGCTGCTCGCGCGCGGTCGGCGGCAGCAGGCGCAGGACCGGCACTACCGCCAGCAGCAGCGCGATCTGCAGCACGATCAGCGGTGCATCCGACTCCAGCAGCTGCACCCCCATCATGGCCAGCAGCAGCCAGGCGGACAGCGGGCGTCCCAGCACCCTTGCGGCGGTCTGGCTCATTTCGCCGGCCCGGATCGCGTGGCGGCTGTGCCAGGCCAGCCAGAGCAGCAGCGGCAGCAGGACGACTTGCAGCACATGCAGGGCAAGCTGGTTGCCGGTGTCGGCCGCGGCGTACTGGCGGGCGAAGCGCAATTCCATGTCCAGGCCGGAGCGTAGATAGGCCATCGCATCGCTGCGTGCGGTGGGCGTGAAGGTAGCCGCCCATAGCGGGGGCGCGTCCAGTTCGAGCAGGCGGGCGTCGATGTAGTTGATGGCCTCGGCCACCGCCCGCTGTCCGGACTGGATGCGCTCTTCGACGGCGTTGGCGCGCTGGCCCAGTGCGATCTGGCGGCCCAGCGGCACGGAAAGCGCTTGTTCAGCCCGGACCAGTTGGGCAATGACGGAGTCGATCCGGCCGGTCAGGGCCGGCGGCAGGTCGGCGGCGCCGGGCGCGCTCTTGAGGGCCTGCCAGGCATCCCGGCGACGCGCCAGTTCGGCGGCGTCGCTGGCATAGGCCGCGGTCGCCTGGCGCATGTCCTCTTGCCAGGCCGCGAAACGGCGCGCGTCGAACATCCAGTGCCGCTCCAGGCTTTCCAGCCGCATGATGGGCAGGCTGCGCAATTGGGCCGGCTGGAATTGCTGGAGCTTTTCGTCGACGGACCGGGAAATCGATTCCAGGCGCGGCGCCAGCAAGTCAGTGGGGTCGGCGCCGGTGACGCGTTCCATGACGCTTTCGGCGTAGCGGTGATCGGTGTCCGCCCGCAGCGGGATTTCCGCCACCAGGATGGCCTGGACCTGCGTGGAAGCCGGGACTGGGCGGGCTGGCGTCGTAGCGCCGCTCTGTGCGTGCGCGGGACCCAGCAGGCAGGCCAGCAGTGCAATCAGACCGAAAAGCGCTTTTGCTCTTGCTGTTGCTTGGGCGCGCATGTCGCGGCTCCGGTGGATGGATGCGGCGGGCTACGGAGAGGGCGTCTTACGATATCGCGGAAGGGCGGGCCAGGGAAAGGGGCGCGGGCATCGATTGCCTGGCCCATTGATTGAGCGCGGCGGCAAATCCCAGCACGACCTGGCGGTCTTCGTCGGATCGGCGCATCAGATAGACGCTGGAGGAAATCTGCGGCATGTCTTTTTCATGTGCGAGTTCGCAGATCGCGACGGCGTCGGCGCGCAGGCGTGCAATCGATTCCGGGACGATGGAGATCCCGAGTCCGGCGGCCACCAGATTGACCACGGCGGGCACTTCCACGACCTGTTGGACGATCTTCGGCTTGAAGCGGGAAAACAGGCAGGCTTGGTACACCGAGTCGGCAAAGATGGACGACCCCAGGCGGAAGAATACGAAATCCTCGTCTTTCAATTCCTGCAGGCGCAGCCGCTTGCGGCGCGACAGCGGATGGCCCGGTGGCAGCACGACCACCGACGAGTCGTGCCACAGCAGTTCGGCGGCGAATGTCGGGTCGTCAGGAATGCCGCGCGAGAGGCACAGATCCAGGCGCCTGTCCTGCAGCCCTGTCAGTTGATCGGACGGGGGCATTTCCTTCAAGGCCACGTCCACCTGCGGCCGCTCCTGCCGGAACTCGCGGATGAACTGGGGCAAGGTGCCGAGGAAGTGCGAGCCGGTCAAGCCCAGCGTCACGCACCCTTCCAGGCCCTGCGCCACGCGCTGTACCTGCAGCCTGGCCTCGTCCAGGCGATCCAGCACGGCGCGGACGTGGGGCAACAGCACGCTGCCCGCTTCACTGAGCTGGACGCTTCTGCTGGTGCGTATGAAAAGACGGACGCCGAGGTCGGCCTCCAGATTGCTCAGTTGCTGGCTGAGCGGAGGTTGCGAAATGTGCAGCTTCCGGGCCGCTTTCGTAAAGCTCTGTTCTTCCGCAATCGCCGCGAAGTACCGAAGCTGCCGCAAGTCCATGGCTGGGCATTCCGTCCAATTTATCTGGAAACACTATAGATGATTCCTTAATTCGTATTGGACGATATCGATCCCGGTGCCGAGAATTGCCCTCAAATGATTCGCGCCGGGCGGCCGGACGCGGACGATGAACCTGGAAAATGGGGAGCAGGCAATGAACCTGGGTGTTTCAGTCGCGGCATGGAAGTTCCACTTCAACCCGAACAAACTGGTCAAGATGAAAAAAACACTGAGTTTTTTTGCGCTGATGTTTGCCCTGGGTCTTGCCCATCCTGGCGCCGTCCGGGCGCAGGGTTATCCGTCGAAGGCCGTCACGGTCATCGTGCCGCACGGACCGGGAGGGGCCAACGATGCGGTCGCCCGGCCTTTTGCCCAAAAAATCGGCGAGCGTCTGCATCAGACCTTCGTGGTGGAGAACCGGTCGGGCGCGGGCGGCAATATCGGTATCGGCGTGTCGGCGCGCGGCAGCCAGGACGGCTACAACCTGCTGCTGACCGTGGGCAGCAGCTATACCATCAGCCCATTCGTATACAAGTCCGTGCCATTCGATCCCAAGAAGGATTTTGAACCCATCGGTCTGGTCGCGACTGCGCCTTATGTCTTGATCGTCAATCCGGATCTGCCGGTAAAGACGGTGCAGGACCTCGTCTCGTTGGCCAAAAGCAAACCTGGTCAACTGCACATGGCGTCCGCGGGCAATGGCACGCTCGATCATCTGCTGGGCGAAATGTTCAAGCGGGCCGCCGGCGTCGACATGATGCACATTCCCTACAAGGGCGCCTCCGCCGCCAATACGGACATGGTGTCTGGCCGGGTGTCGGTGACTTTCACCAGCTGGCCCAGCGTCATGTCTTTCGTCCATGCCGGCAAGCTGCGCCTGATCGCGGTTGCGTCGTCCGAGCGTTCATCGTTGCTGCCGGACGTGCCGACCATCGCCGAAACGGTGCCCGGTGTCGCGGCCATGTCGTGGTATGGCCTGTTTGCTCCGGCCGGCACCCCGGCGGACGTGGTCGCCACGCTGCGCCGGGAAACCTCGAGCGTGCTTGCCGACAAGACGTTTCAAGCCAACTTGAAGGCCCAGGGCGCGGAAGCGGCGAATACCACGCCTGCTCAGTTCTCCAAGCTGATCGACACCGACCTGAAGATGTGGTCCGGAATCATCGAGCAGACCGGCGCCCGGATCGAATGACGGCCGCCAAATCCTTTTGTCTTGGAGTCTTGCATGAGCAGCGCAGCGGAAAACTATAAGGGCGTATGGGGGCATCGAGTCGGGTTTGGCGATAAGGCGGCGCTGCTACTCATCGACTTCGTGCAAGCCTATACGCTCGAAGAATCGCCGATGTTTGGCGCCGGCGTCGTGGCCGCGGTGGCGCACAGCGCGGAGATCCTGCGCGCGGCGCGGGATGCTGGAATGATGGTCATCCACACCACGATCACGCACCAGTCCGACACGCTGGCCGACGCCGGCGCCTGGTATCGCAAGTCGCCTATCCTCGAACTGTTCAAACGCGCGCCCTACAACGCGTTTTGTGAAGGCTTGGAACCCGTGCCCGGCGAGATCGTCCTGCACAAGCAGTACGCCAGCAGTTTTTTCGGCACCAGCCTTGCCAGTACGCTGACGGCTTCCAGGGTCGACACCCTGATCGTGCTGGGCTGCTCCACCAGCGGCTGCGTGCGCGCGACGGCGGTGGATGGCGTGCAGCATGGCCTGAACGTGATCGTGGTGCGGGAGGGGGTGGGGGATCGCCATCCGGATCCGCATGAAGCCAATCTCTTCGATATCGACAGCAAGTACGGGGATGTGGTGTCCAAGCGGGCCGCACTCGAATTCATCCGCGCGCATCGGGCGACGTAGGGAGTTCCGACTGCCGCCAGAATGTCGGGCGACGGACCGATATCGGCGACAAAAACAAAAAGCCCCGCCGTAGTGGATACGGGGCGGGGCTCGTTGCTTGAATCTTTTTGGTGGCCTGGGGCGGAATCGAACCACCGACACAAGGATTTTCAATCCTCTGCTCTACCGACTGAGCTACCAGGCCAACGAAGTCCGCAACTATACACAATTTTTGAGGCTTGCGCCAGTCGGGGGGAGAATATCTTGGATATCGCCTTGCCCTGCCGGATCGCCGCATGAATCCTGGGCCAAATTGTTGGGCGGATGGCACGAAAGGTGCGACCCAGGGTCGCGGCCCTGGGGTGAAATGGCCTGGGGATAACCCGCGGGGGTATAATGATTAGCGGTCTGACGCTGCTCCCAGGTTGAATTTCCTCTGTTTGCAGCGCCTCGTTCTTGGTGGCAGTACTTAACGCTCACGCGCGGATGGCCCGGCCATCCTTCCCACATGTCGGTAGCTGTCCTTGCCTTCGGTCTGAATCACACGTCCGCGCCGGTTTCGGTCCGCGAGCGGGTGTCCATGCCCGTCGATCTGGTGAAGCCTGCAATCGAGGGCCTGCGCTCGGCGTTCGGCGGCTCGGTACGCGAAGCCGCCATCCTGTCCACCTGTAACCGCACCGAAATCTATTGCGCGGCCGACGGCCATGTGGCCGACCAACTGCCCGCCTGGCTGGCTGATTACAACCGCCTGGACGCCGGCACGCTGCGCCCGCATCTCTACCGCCACCATCAGGACGACGCCGTGCGCCACGCCTTCCGCGTGGCCAGCGGCCTGGATTCCATGGTGCTGGGCGAAACCCAGATCGTGGGCCAGATGAAGGACGCCGTGCGCGCCGCCGGCGAAGCCGGCTCGCTGGGCACCTTGCTGCACCAGATGTTCCAGCGCACCTTCTCGGTGGCCAAGGAAGTGCGGTCGCAGACCGCCATCGGCGCGCAGTCGGTGTCCATGGCCGCCGCCGCGGTGCGCCTGGCCGAGCGCGTGTTCGGCAATCTGGACCAGGCCCGCACGCTGTTCATCGGCGCGGGCGAAATGATCGAACTGTGCGCCACGCACTTCGCCGCGCAGCGTCCGCGCAGCATGGTCGTGGCCAACCGTACGGCCGAACGCGCCGAAGTCCTGGCCAACCGGTTCGCGGCCAGCACCATGAAGCTGTCTGACCTGACGGACCGCCTGTCCGAGTTCGACGTCATCGTGTCCTGTACGGCAAGCTCCCTGCCCATCCTCGGTTTGGGGATGGTGGAACGGGCCACGCGCCTGCGCCGGCATCGCCCCATGGTCATGATCGACCTGGCCGTGCCGCGCGACATCGAACCCGAAGTCGGCCGCCTGGACGACGTCTACCTGTATTCGGTGGACGACCTGGGCCGCCTGGTGCAGACCGGCACGGACGCGCGCCGCGCGGCCGTGGTGCAGGCCGAAGCCATCATCGAAACCCGCGTCCAGGGCTTCATGCACTGGATGCAGTCCCGCGAAGTGGTGCCCGTCATCCGCGACCTGCACCAGGCCGCCGAAGACGTCCGCAGCGCCGAGCTGGAACGCGCCCGCCGCCTGCTGGCGCGGGGCGAATCGCCGGAAGCCGTGCTCGAGCAGTTGGCCCACGGCCTGACGCAGAAGTACCTGCACGGCCCGCTGGCGGCGCTGAACCGCAGCGAAGGCGACGACCGCAAGCAGCTGCTTGCCTGGATGCCGCGCCTGTTCCCCGGCCGCGACTCCCGCCGTTAGCGATTCTGCCCCACGTCCCGCCTCCTGGCGGGCGTTCGTCTTTTGGGCGCCCGCTATCCGCTTTCCCGCATTTCTTTTTGGTCATTCCCCATGAAATCTTCCATGCGCAGCCGGCTGGAGCACCTGTGTCACCGCCTTATCGAGGTCGATGCCCTGCTCGCCGAACCGGAAACCGCGTCCGACATGGACCGTTTCCGCAAGCTCTCGCGCGAACGCGCCGAACTGGAGCCGGTGGTCGAGGCCTTCACCGCTTTCGCCCGCACCGAGGATGATCTGGCCGCGGCCCAGGAAATGCTGTCCGACCCGGATCTGAAGTCCATGGCCGAGGACGAGATCAAGTCCGGCCGCGCCAAGCTCGAAGAACTGGAAGCCGCGCTGCAATTGTTGCTGCTGCCGCGCGACCCCAACGACGGGCGCAGCCTGTTCCTGGAAATCCGCGCGGGCACGGGCGGCGACGAAAGCGCGCTGTTCTCGGGCGACCTGCTGCGCATGTACACGCGCTACGCCGAACAGCGCGGCTGGCGCGTGGAGCTGATGTCCGAGAGCGCTTCCGAGCTGGGCGGCTACAAGGAAGTGATCGCGCGCATCGACGGCGACGGCGCCTATGGCCGTCTGAAGTTCGAGTCCGGCGCGCACCGCGTGCAGCGCGTGCCCGCCACCGAGGCGCAGGGCCGCATCCACACCTCCGCGTGCACGGTGGCCATCATGGCCGAAGCGGACGAGATGTCGGAAATCGTCATCAACCCCAATGATCTGCGCATCGACACCTTCCGCGCCAGCGGCGCGGGCGGCCAGCACATCAACAAGACCGATTCGGCGGTGCGCATCACCCACTTGCCGACCGGCCTGGTGGTGGAATGCCAGGACGACCGCTCCCAGCACCGCAACAAGGACAAGGCCATGCAGGTGCTGGCCGCGCGCCTGAAAGACAAGGAAACCCGCGAAAGGCAGAGCAAGGAAGCCGCCGAACGCAAAAGCCTGATCGGCTCGGGCGACCGCTCCGAGCGCATCCGCACCTACAACTTCCCGCAGGGCCGCGTGACCGACCACCGCATCAACCTGACGCTGTACAAACTGCAGCAGATCATGGAAGGCGATCTGGAAGAGTTGACCGGCGCGCTCATCGCCGAACACCAGGCCGAGCAGCTGGCGGCCCTGGGCGACGACATCTGAGCCCGGCCATGACGCCGCCCCAGCTGAAAAGCCTGCTGCTCGACACGCGCCTGCCCCGCCTGGAGGTGCGCATGCTGCTGGAGCACGTGCTGGCCAAGCCGCGCGCCTGGCTGCTGGCGCATGATACGGACTCCTTGCTGCCTGAAACGGCCACGGCCTACGAGGCCCTGGCCCAGCGGCGCCTGGCCGGGGAGCCCATGGCCTACCTGCTGGGCCACCGCGAATTCATGGGTCACCGTTTCCGCGTGACCCCGGACGTGCTGATTCCACGCCCGGATACCGAGGTGCTGGTGGAAACCGCGCTGGAATGCCTGGCCGGCCAGGCTGCGCCCGCGGTGCTGGACCTGGGCACCGGCAGCGGCGCCATCGCCATTTCCATAGCACTGGCGCGCCGCGACGCGCGGGTGATGGCGTCCGACGTGAGCGCGGCCGCGCTGGCGGTCGCCGCCGCCAACGCCTGGGACCTGGCCGCGTCCGTGCGCCTGGTCGAAGGCAGCTGGTATGACGCCGTGCCTGCAGGCGAGGGTTTCGACCTGATCGTGTCCAATCCGCCCTACGTGGCCTGCGACGACCCGCACCTGGACCAGGGCGACGTGCGTTTCGAGCCGCGGGGGGCGCTGACCGACGGCGCGGGCGGGCTGGAAGACCTGGCCCGCATCGTCCAGGGTGCCGGCCGCCACCTGAAAAGGGGCGGCGCCCTGTGGCTGGAGCACGGCTGGGACCAGGCGCAAGCCGTGCGCGACCTGCTGGCCGCGGCCGGATTCCAGGACGTGCACAGCCGCAAGGACCTGGCCGGCATCGAGCGCATTTCCGGCGGCCGGCTGCCCGCCTGACCGCATTCCCGGTGGGGCGCCCGGGGTATCCGGGCGGATTTCCCCGCTGTACCTATAATTGGCGTATTCCGTTATGCCTGTCCAAGAGACCACCATGAGCGACGTTCAAGAATTCATCCGCGAAACCGTGACCCAGCACCCCGTCGTGCTGTTCATGAAGGGCACCGCCCAATTCCCGCAATGCGGCTTTTCCGGCAAGGCCATTCAGATCCTGAAGGGCTGTGGCGTGAAGAAGCTGGTTACCGTCAATGTGCTGGAGGACGACGAAGTCCGCCAGGGCATCAAGGAATTCTCCAGCTGGCCCACGATTCCGCAGCTGTACGTGGCTGGCGAATTCATCGGCGGCTCGGACATCATGAACGAGATGAACGAATCCGGTGAACTGAAGACGCTGCTGGATCAATCCGGCGCAACGGCCTGATCAGCCCATGCGGCGACTGGTCATCGGCATCACGGGCGCCACGGGCGCCCTTTACGCGGTGCGCATGCTGCAGGCATTGCGCGGCGTGGACGATGTCGAAACGCATCTGGTGGTGTCGGCGTCCGGCGTGCTGAACATCAAGCACGAACTGGACGTCGGCCGCCATGATGTCTATGCCCTGGCGGACCACGTGCACAGCGTGCGCGACGTGGGCGCCACCCTGGCCAGCGGCGCGTTCCAGACCGCGGGCATGGTGATCGTGCCATGCTCCATGCGCACGCTGGCAGCAGTGGCCCATGGTCTGTCGGATAACCTCATCACCCGCGCCGCCGACGTCACCCTCAAGGAACGCCGGCGTCTGGTGCTGATGGTGCGCGAGACGCCGTTCAACCTGGCGCATCTGCGCAACATGACGGCCGTGACCGAAATGGGCGGCATCGTGTTTCCGCCGCTGCCCGCGTTCTACCACCGGCCCGCTTCCATCGAAGAGATGGTGGACCATACCGTGGCGCGCGTGCTGGAGATGTTCGATATCGTGGTGCCTGGCCCGCATTGGGAAGGCATGAAGTAGTGATCGTCGCGCAAAAGAAAGAGCTCCAAGTCTGGAGCTCTTTTCATTTGCGCGGTGTGCAGAAATCACACCGTCGCGATCGGCGTGACCGGCGACCCGATCGCGTGCGGCAAGCGCAGGGGCGGGGCGGTCAGCATGAAGTGATGCCGGCCGTTGGCGTGCAGCCAGTCCGCCAGGTCCTTCAGATACCAGAGTTCCGCCAGCGGCAGTCCCAGCTTGAACAGGCAATGGTGGTGCAGCGGCAGCATGGCGCGCGGGCCGGTCTTCTCGCGCGCGGGGTAGGCTTCCACGGCGTAGTTGTCGGCACAGATGGCGGCGATGCCGCTGTCGGTGATCCATTGCAGCAGCGCCTGGTCGGTACCGTCCAGCGCGGCGCCGTAGGTGTGCAGCGTTGCGGCGTCGGGCGTGCCGTTCATGGCGACGACCGCTTCGGCGTAGCCGGTGCGCAGCACCAGCATGTCGCCGGGTTCGACGCTGATGCCGTCGGCATTCAGCACATGCATCAGCTCCGCGTGGCCGATCAGCGTGCGGCCGGGGCCGTAGTGACGGAACAGGTCCACCAGCACGCCGCGGCCCTGCATGCCTTTCTGTGCCAGGTTTTCCACCCCCAGCTTCAACGCGGCGGACGGGCCGCCGCTGTTGCAGCCGCAGCCCGTATGGTCGCCGTCGGCCGGGCCGATGACGTCCACGCCGGCCTGGTAGCCGTTGTAGTAGCGCAGTTCGGGCTTGCCGTCGCCGTCGGCGTCGAACAAGGCGCCCACGTGGGCCAGCGCGTCCCATTGCGTCGAATACTGCATCGACAGCAGCACCTGGTCATCGCTCAGCACGTCGACCGCGTCCGGGTTGACGTTGCGCAGCGGGAAGTTCAGGTACGGCGTGTCCGCGAGGCGCGTGGGGCTCAGCTGCGGCGGATGGCGACGCGGGTTGAGCACGTTGCCGCCGGGCAGGTCCAGCGGCAGCGACAGGCAGAAGGTCTTGCCGGCGCGGATTTCGCGCGCGCCTTTCAGGACCTGTTCTTCGGTGATGAGGTTCAGGCGGCCGAGTTGGTCGTCGGGTCCGAAGTCGCCCCAGTTGGAGCCTTCGGGCCGGTTTTTCCAGCGCTGCATGCCGTTTACCCCTTCAGGAAGTCGACGACCGTGCGGGTGAAGACTTCCGGTTGCTCCCAGTTCGAGATGTGGGAGGTGTTCATTTCAAAGTAGCGCGCGCCAGGTATGGCTGCGGCCAGCTCTTGGCCTTGGGCCGGCGTGGCGGCCAGATCGTGCGTGCTGCTGATGACCAGCGTGGGCGCCTTGACGGAAGTCACCTGTTCGCGGAAGTCGGCGTCGCGCAGCGCGGCGCAGTTGCCCGAATAGCCGGCGTCCGGCGTGCGGCGCAGCATGTCGACCAGCACCTGGGTCAGTCCGGGCTCGGCGGCGCGGTAGCTGTCGGTGAGCCAGCGCTCGACCAGCGTGGGCGCCATCTTTTCCAGGGTCTGTTCGGCGACCGCGGCGATGCGGGCGCTCCAGCCTTCGGCCGAGCCGATGCGCGCGGCGGTGTTGCACAGGATCAGCTTGTCCAGCAGCTCGGGACGCGCCAGTGCCAGCCACAGGCCGGTGGGGCCGCCCATCGACAGGCCGCAGAAGTGCGCGCGCTTGATGTTCAGGTGCGCCAGCAGTTCGGCGACGTCGTTGCCCAGCTGCTCGAAGCTGTATTCGCCTTCGGGGATGGACGATTTGCCGTGGCCGCGGGTGTCGTAGCGCAGCACGCGGAAGTGCTTGCTCAGTTCGGGAATCTGGCGGGCCCACATGTCGGAGCAGGTGCCCAGCGAGTTGGAGAGCACCAGCACCGGCGCGTCCGCGGGGCCATCGATGACGTAGTACAGCCGTGCCTGGCTGAGATCGGCGTAAGACATGTGGGTTTATTCCTTGCGATTACAGATGGCAGACGCCGTCGAGGTAGGCCTTGCGCCAGCGCGTGATGGTCACGCGCTCGAACAGGCCGGCCTGGGAGAACGGATCGGCATCGATGAACTGCTGCGCGGCGTCGCGCGTTTCCAGCGCCACGATGTACAGGCCGCCGCCGGCGTCCTTGCCGTCGTCCTGCAGTTTGGCGCCGCAGGCCAGCAGCAGCTGCTTGTTCGCGTCCAGGTATTCCAGGTGTGCGGCGCGATGCTGCTGGCGCACTTCCTGGTGGTCGGGCTTGTCGAAGGTTTCGATGATGTAGGGCATGGACTGCTCCTGTCAGATCGCCGAGGGGTGGCGCGCCAGCGCCGTGACGTTGATATCCATGTAAGGGAACAGCGGCAGCGACGACAGCAGCGTGTGCAGTTCATCGTTGCTTTCGACGTCGAAGATGCTGACGTTGGCGTAGCGGCCGGCCACGCGCCACAGGTTCTTCCACTTGCCGTCGCGCTGCAGCTGCTGCGCCAGGGCCTTTTCGTCGGCCTTCAGCTTGTCGGCGCGGTCGGCGGGCATGTCGACGGGAAGATTGACCTGCATTTGAACCATGAACAACATGATGACTCTCTCCTGTAAAGCCGCTCCGGCCCTGCCGGAGCGCGCACAAAACTCAGCGGGAAAACTTCAGCGGCAGGCCCGTCAGGCGCAGCAGCTCGTCGGCGGTGGTGTCGCCGAACATGTCGGTGACGGTCACGCCGTCAGCGCGGATGTCGAACACCGCCACGTCGGTGTAGACGCGCGACACGCAACGCACGCCGGTCAGCGGATAGGTGCAGGCTTCGACCAGTTTGCTCTGGCCTTCGCGGGTCTGCAGTTCCATCATCACGAAGACGTCCTTGGCGCCAATGGCCAGGTCCATCGCGCCGCCCACGGCGGGAATCGCGTCGGGCGCGCCGGTGTGCCAGTTGGCCAGGTCGCCGTGTTGCGACACCTGGAAGGCGCCCAGCACGCAGATGTCCAGGTGGCCGCCGCGCATCATCGCGAACGAGTCGGCGTGATGGAAGAACGAGCAGCCGGGCAGCTCGGTCACGGGCTGCTTGCCGGCGTTGATCAGGTCGTAGTCTTCTTCGCCCTTGGCGGGGGCGGGACCCATGCCCAGCATGCCGTTTTCGGTATGCAGGATGACTTCGCGGTCGGCCGGCAGATGGTTGGCGACGAGCGTGGGCAGGCCGATGCCCAGGTTCACGTAGGCGCCTTCGGGAATGTCCTGCGCCACGCGGGCGGCGATCTGGTCGCGGGTCAGTTTGGTGCTCATTGCTGCTCCTTGGCGGCCGGGGTGGCTGCGATCTGCACGACGCGTTTCACGAAGATGCCGGGGGTCACGACGGTTTCGGGGTCCAGCTCGCCCAGTTCGACCACTTCGCGCACTTGCGCCACGGCTACGCGCGCGGCGCTGGCCATGATGGGGCCGAAGTTGCGGGCGGTCTTGCGGTAGACCAGATTGCCCCAGCGGTCGCCGCGCTCGGCCTTGATGAGCGCATAGTCGGCGTGCAGCGGATATTCCAGCACGTACTGGCGGCCGTTGATCTCGCGGATTTCCTTGCCGTCGGCCAGCGGCGTGCCGTAGCCGGTGGGAGTGAAGAACGCGCCGATGCCGGCGCCGGCGGCGCGGATGCGTTCGGCCAGATTGCCCTGGGGCACGAGTTCCAGTTCGATCTTGCCGCTGCGGTACAGGCCGTCGAAGATCTGCGAGTCCACCTGGCGCGGGAATGAGCAGATGATCTTGCGCACGCGGTTGGCGCCCAGCAGGGCGGCCAGGCCGGTGGTGCCGTTGCCGGCGTTGTTGTTGATGATGACCAGGTCCTTGGCGCCCTGCTCGAGCAGGGCGTCGATCAGTTCCATGGGCTGGCCGGCAGTGCCGAAGCCGCCGATCATGACGGTGGCGCCGTCGGGTACGTCCGCCAGGGCGGCCGCCGCGCTTGCAACAAGCTTAGAAATCATGATGTTTGCTCATAGGTGGCGTGTCATAATTTGTTCTTAATTAGAACTTTCGTTCTTCTGAAGAACATCGTTTCATGGGGATGAACCGGGCGTCAAGGCGAGCCGGCGCGGCGTCATCTCCATTTACTCTTTTTGCGGTAGACGGATGGCCGAGCAAGATACCCAGCAACCCAGCGACAGCTACGTGCAGTCCTTCGCGCGCGGCTTGTCCGTGATCCGGGCCTTCGGCCCCGACCGTTCGCAGATGACCTTGTCCGAGGTCGCCGCGGTGACAGGGCTGACCCGCGCCGGCGCGCGCCGCATCCTGCTGACGCTGGAGCACCTGGGCTACGTCACCGTCGACGACCGCAAGTTCTCGCTGACGCCGCGCATCCTGGAACTCGGCTACGCCTATCTGTCCGGCACGCCGCTGTGGAACCTGGCGCTGCCGTACATGGAAGAAGTGGCCGAGCAGACGCGGGAGTCGTGTTCCGTGTCGGTTCTGGAGGGCGCGGACATCGTCTACATCCTGCGCCTGTCCACGCATAAGGTCATGACCATCAACCTGGCCGTGGGCAGCCGCCTGCCGGCCTGGGTGACGTCGATGGGCCGCGTGCTGCTGGCGGGGCTGACGGAGCCGGAGCTGGACCGGGCGTTGGCGTTGAGCCAGATCCAGTCCTACACGCCGCACACCATCACGGATATCGTCGAACTCAAGCGCGTGCTGGCCGGGGTGCGCGCCGACGGCTACGCTTGCGTCGCGCAGGAACTGGAGCCGGGGCTGCAGTCGGTGGCCGTGCCCATCATGGACCGCAGCGGCCGCGTGATCGCCGCGATGAATGTCAGCGGCCATGCCAATCGCTTCACGCGCGAGGAAATGCTGGCGGCGTTCCTGCCGCCGCTGCGCCGCGCGGCCGACCAGATCAACCACGCCCTGCTGCGCCGTTAGGCGCGGCAGGGGGGCGAAAAGGGCGGCAGGCGTGCGCATGGCTGGCCTCAGATCGGCGCGACGCCCAACGTCGTGCCGCCGCAGACATACAGCATCTGTCCGGTGACGAAGCCGTTGTCCGGAGACAGGAAGAACATCGCGGCGCGCGCCACGTCCTCGGGCGTGCCCAGGCGCTTGACCACGATGCTGTTGATGATGCGTTCAGTCTGCGGCGCGCCAGCAGGATTGCTCTTGGTGAACAGATCAGTGGCGATGGGGCCGGGACCGATGGCGTTGACGGTGATGCCGTCGCCGCCCAGCTCCATGGCCAGCGTGCGGGTCAGGCCCACCAGGCCGGCCTTGGTGGCCGAATAGACCACGCGGTCCGGCTTGCCCAGCGCGGCGCGCGACGACATGTTCACGATGCGGCCGAAGCCGGCCTCGCGCATGGCGGGCAGCGCGGCCTGCACCAGGATCAACGCGGTGCGCAGATGCAGGTTCACCACATAGTCCAGGTCCGCCAGCGTGGCCGTGTCGGCCGTGCCGGGGCGGGTGGCGCCGGCGTTGTTGACCAGGCCCACGATGCTGTAGGCCTCGGTCACTTCGCGGGCGACTTCCTTGGTGCGCGCTTCGTCGGTCAGGTCGGCCTGATATGACACCAGCCCCGCAGGCGGATTTTCGGGCAGCTTGTAGTCGATGTTGACGACCTTATGGCCCGCATCCAGCAGCATGCGGATGATCGCCGCTCCGATCCCGGCGCTGCCGCCGGTCACGAGATACGCAGTAGGTTTGCTCATATCAGTTCCCTTTTTCCAAAGTCAGCGCGTACGGGGCTCAATGCGTCAAGTAGCCCCACAGCAGCACGGCGGTGATGTGGATCACGCCGACCCACAGCATCATGATGACGGTATAGCCCATCACGTCGCGCAGCTTGAGCTTGGACAGCGCCAGCGCCGGCAGGATCCAGAAAGGCTGCACCAGGTCGTTCCAGGCGTTGCCCAGCATCACGGCCATGGTGGTCTGGTTCAGCGCGCTGCCGATTTCCTTGGCGGCGTCGATCATGAACGGACCCTGGATGACCCAGTGGCCGCCGGCGGACGGCGCGAAGAAGTTGATGACGAACGAACTGATCAGGCCCCAGAACGGCAGCGATTCGGGCGTGGCCACGTCGACGAACACTTGCGAGATCGTGGTGACCAGGCCGGAGGCGGCCATGATGGCCATGATGCCGGCGTAGAAGGGGTATTGCAGGATGATGCCGGAGATCGTCTTGATGCCTTCGGTCAGCTTGGCCACGTAGGCCGCCGGCGTGCCCAGCAGGATGATGCCCAGGAACAGGATGATGAAGTTGATCAGGTTCAGGTCCAGCGAGCCGCCGTCCATGAAGTGGAAGGTGACGTAGGCGATGCCCAGCGCGCCGATCAGCAGGCTCAGGATGCGGCTGTTGTTCAGCTTGGAGGCGATGGTGCCCTTTTCCAGCATGTCTTCGGCGGCGTTGGACGTGTTGGCGTCGCGGTCGATGGCCGGGTCCACTTCAACGATCTTCTCGCCCTTCTTCGGGTGCAGCCAGGCGTTGAGCAGCGGCAGCGTCACGATGATGACCAGGCTGGTGATCAGCATGGGCACCGAGAAAATGGTTTCCGACAGCGGGATGGTGCCCATCTGCTTGGCGGTGGGGTGGTTGGGCGTCGCCACCAGCACGGGGATGCTGGCCGACAGGCCCAGGCCGTACATGGTGAAGCCGCTGTAAGCGGCAGCGATGATCAGCGGGTAGTGCACGCCCTTGACCTTGAGCGCCAGCTTCTTGGCGACAATGCCACCGATGACCAGGCCGAAGCCCCAGTTCAGGTAGCTGCCGATGCCGCCGACCAGCGTCGCCACGATGATGGCGGTATGCGGCTTGTGCACGTGGCTGACGATGCGGTTGAGCAGGCGGTCGGTGAGCGGCGCGGTGGCCAGCACATAGCCCATTGCCAGGATCACGGCCATCTGGGTCGTGAAGGCCAAGAGGCTCCAGAAGCCGTTGCCCCAGGCGCGGGTGATGTCGCCGATGCCCTTGCCTTCGACGCCCATGGCCAGCAGCACGGTGAGCAGGGTCAGCGCGATCGCGAAGACGAAGGGATCGGGCAGATACTTGCGCATCAGCTCGGTAAAGAATGAAGCCAGTTTATTCATGATGCTTCCTACAAACTCCGGTCAGGCTGTTTTTTCGCGTCTTGCGCCGCCCGGCGCCGGGTATCGGCGGGGGCGGGTGGGACGATTGCTTTCTTTGTGTGGTTGGGCTTGTGGCCCGTTGGCGCTGGTGGCGGGAAGCCCCGCGCCTTATGTAGTGAATGCTTGCGTGCGGAACCGTCAGGAGCCGCCGGCCTTGCCGTTGAGCCACGCGGCCAGTTCGCCCAGCGCGGCGCTTTTTTCGCGCAGCACGCGTTCGCGGCGCTCGGGGCTCCAGGTGTAGAAACCCTGGCCGCTCTTGGCGCCGATCTGGCCGCTTTCGACCTTGCTCTTCAGGAGTTCGGAGGGTTCCGTGCGGTTTTCCAGGTCTTTGTAGAGATAGCTGGCGATCGCGTAGTGCACGTCGATGCCGTTCATGTCGCGCTGTTCCAGCGGACCCGACAAGGCCAGGCGGATGCCCAGGCTCCACTTGACCACTTCGTCGATGTCTTCCGCGCTGGCCACGCCTTTCTCCAACAGCGAGATGGCCTCGCGGGCCAGGGCGTGCTGAATGCGGTTGGCGATGAAGCCGGGGATGTCCTGGCGCACCAGCACCGGGCGCTTGCCGGCATAACGCAACGTGGCCATGACCCGGGCGACGGTGTCTTCAGAAGTGCCGTCGTTGCGCACGACTTCCACCAGCGGAATCACGTCCGCAGGCGTGAAGAAATGGGTGCCCACGAAGCGGTCGCGGCGCACCACCGCGCTGGCGATGGCGTTGATGGACAGGCCGGAGGTGTTGGTGGCGAAGAGGGTGTGCGCCGGACACAGGGAATCCAGCTTGGCGAAGATGCCGCGCTTGAGCTCCAGGTTTTCCGGCACGGCTTCGATGACCAGATCGCTGTTGCAGGCCGCTTCCAGTCCGGGCGCGACTTGTATGCGCTGCATCGCTTCCTGGACCTGGCCAGGGGCGTAGACGTTCAACTGGCGGTCTATCGTCTGCAGTGCGCGCTCCAGCGCGCCTTCCATAGGGTCGATCAGGACGACATTCAATCCCTTCGAGGCGAACAGCGCGGCGATGCCGCTGCCCATGGCGCCTGCGCCGACGATGGCGAGATTTTTGAGGGGAGTATCCATGAGGGTTCGCTCGGTGCTGACTGACACGCCGGGCTTGCGGGCGGCACGTGCGGAACCAGGATGCTTTCTGTCTCTTCCGGAGTGCCTTCCTGTGCGCCTGGCCAGAAAAATCGTTTTGTTCTACATGCGAACATTTGTGCGTATATAGAATTTCTGAAAGAGATAGTACTAAAAGTCGCGGGGGGCGGACAAATGGGGGATTTTGGGTGTCCGGCTGGTGGACGGAGAGGTGGCAGGGGCGCCGGCCCGTGCTCTGGTGCGAGCGGGGGCCGGCCGGGCTTTACCAGCGGTAGGTGGCGGTGCCTATCACTCGGCGGGGTTCGCCGTAGAAGCAGCCGTAGGTGCAACTGCCAATATAGGTCTTGTCGGTCAGGTTGGACGCGTTCAGGGCGAACTTCCACGGGCCCGTCGCGTAGCTGATCATGGCGTCGAACAGCGTGAAGGACGGCACCTCCACTGGCATGCCGTGTGCCATGCCGCGCGTGCTGCCTACATAGCGTATCCCTGCGCCGATTCTCAGGCCCGGCAGGCCGAAGTCGCCGAAGCCGTAGTCGCCCCATAGCGAGAACTGGTTGTAGGGGACCGAGTTCAGGCGCTTGCCTTCCTCGTCGGGCTGCAAGGGGCTGGCTTTGAGCGTGCGCGCGTCGGTATAGGCGTAGGCCGCGATCAGGTTGGCATTGCGGCCGATGCGGGTGCGCGCTTCCAGTTCCAGGCCGCGGGTTCGCGCCTCGCCGGCCTGTATCTGGTAGGACGTGTTCAGGGGATCGGTCGTGGTCATGTTCTTGCGGGTCAGTTGGTAGACCGCTGCCGAGAGCATGGTGTCCGAGCCCGCGGGCTGGTAGCGCAGGCCGGCTTCGTATTGCTGGCCGGTGGTGGGCTGGAAGCGGCTGCCCTGGCGGTCCTGGCCGTTGGTCGGCTCGAACGACTCGCTGTAGCTCAGGAACGGCGCCAGCCCGTTGTCGGCCAGGTAGACCAGGCCGGCGCGGCCGGTGAAGGCCTTGCTTTTTTCGCCGTCCGCAATTTTTTCGTCGGTGAAGAAGTTGCGCTCGTCGACCGTGACCCAATCCTGGCGCCCGCCCAGCAGGACCACCCATTTGTCGGCGATCTTGATCTGGTCCTGAACGTAGATGCCCAGGCGCTTCATGTCGGTGATGGAGGAAGATCCGGGGAAGGGCGCGGCGGGGCCCAATGGCGCGCCGTAGCCGGGATCGTAGAGGTCGATATTGTTGTTGCTGCGGATGTAGCGTTCGGTTTCGTGCTTGGGCAGCGAGTAATCGATGCCCGCCAGCAAGGTGTGGCGCACCATGCCGCTGCCCACTTCGTATTGCAAGGACGTATCGGAGATCAGCGCGGAGGAACGGTCCCAGCGCGGCATTGCCCCTCGGTCGGCGGTCCGGCGCTGGTCGGGCGCGAGTTGCCAGATGTCGGTGGAGTGATAGGTGCTGTCCGCATGGAAGTAGCGCGCGCTGTTGCGCAGTTTCAGCTGGCTGTTGAAGGCATGTTCGAACAGATAGCCGATCGAATAGCGCTCCATGTTGAATTTATCGAAGCCAGGCTCACCGGTAAAGCGGTTGCGGGGGATCTTGCCGTTGACGTTGGGGAGCACCGTGCCCTGCGCCGGCAGGCCATAGACGTAGACGGTATGGTCCTTCTGGTACTCCGCAAGCAATGTCAGCGAGGTGGCGGCGCTGGGCTGCCAGGTGATTGCAGGCGCGATATAGGTCCTGTCGTCGGGCACGTGGTCAATGAACGTATCGCTGTCGCGCAGCAGGGCGGTCAGGCGGTATGACCATTTGCCTTCCTCGTCCAGCGCCCCGCCGAAGTCGCCGGATATCTGCTTGCGGCTGTAGTTGCCCGCTTCCACGTTCAGTTCGCGCAGCGGCTCGATGGTGGGGCGCTTGCTTACCGTATTGATGATGCCGCCTGGCGATGCCGAACCGTAAAGGACGGACGATGCGCCCTTGAGGAACTCGATGCGCTCCAGCCCGTACACCTCTTGCCGTCCGTTGTAGATGTTCACGGTGTACAGCATGCCGTCGCGATAGTAGTTGCCCAGATTGCTGCGGAAGCCTCGCAGGAACAGGCTGTCGGATGTGCGGTCCATGCCTTCGGCGCGGCTGACGCCCGCCACGTAGCCCAGCGCATCCTGAATGCTCTGCGACTTCAGGGTGTCGATTTCTTCCGCGCCCACGACCGAGATGGATTGCGGCGTTTCGATGACGGGCGTGTCGGTACGGGTGCCGGCCGTGCTGAGCCGGGCTGCGTAGCCATGCAGCGGGCCGGTGGCGGTTTCCGCGGCCTGCGCGGTGACGGTCACCGCGTCGAGCGTAGTGGCGTCCTGGTGCGACACTGGCGCGGGGCGCAAGGTGTAGCTGCCGTTGCTTTCCCTCAGGGCCTGCAGGCCCTGGCCGCGCAACAGTTCGGCGTAGCCTTCGCGCACCGAATAGCTGCCGGACAGGCCGTTGCTGTGCTTGCCATGCAGCAAGGTGGCGTCCATGCTCAGCTCGACGCCGGCTGCACTGGCATAGGCATTGAGCACCTGGCTCAGCGGGCCGCCGGGAATGTCGTAGCTGCGCCTGGCCTCGGCGCTCTGAGCCTGCGCGGTGGCGGGGGCGGCCGGGATGAAGCAGAGCGCTGCGCTGAACGACAGCGCCAGACGCATCAGACGGAGAGTTGCGGGGCGCGGCGTTGGCACTATTGACGCGTAGGCACGCGACGTGGAATGAGGATGACTGGACATGAGGCGATGCCTTGCGGTTCGTGCTGGAGAAGTAGGGGGTTCACCCTGTATCCCGAGCAAGAAGGCCGGATCCGCAATCGCCGCCTGAGAAAAGTTGTAACGGCCGCTGCCGGCTGGCCATCATTCAGCGGCCTGCACCGTCACCCAATATCGCGTCCGGTAGGTCACTGCCACCGGAAGAGCCCGGGTCAGGTTGTCCAACGCCCGGTCCGTGTCACGCACGGAAAAGACGCCGCTGACGAGCAGGCCCGCAATGTCGGGATCGCAGCGCAGCAGGCCAGGCCGATAGCGCGCCAGTTCGGCCAGGAATTCGTCCAGGCGCATGGCGTCGGCCACCAGTATTCCGCGACTCCAGGCTGCCGCGCTTTCCGCCGCAGGCCTGGGAGCGGCGGCCCCGATCGCGGAAAAGCGCGAGCCCTGGCCGGCCTGAAGCAGGACCGCCAGGTCCGGCGCGCTGCCGGGACGGATTTCCACGGCGCCTTCGAATACAGCCACGCGGGACGTTTCGGCATCGTCTCTGACCGAAAACCGGGTTCCCAGCGCCTGGATGGAACCGTGCCGGCTGCGCACCCGGAACGGCCGGGGCATGGCGGCGGGATCCGGCGCGGTTGCAATCAATATCTCTCCGGCGCGCAGCACCACCAGGCGTTCGTTCTCGGAGAATCTCAGGTCGATCGCGGTGGCGGTCGACAGCGTTACGCTGGAGCCGTCCGGCAGGGTAATCGTCCGTATTTCCCCTGTGCCGCTGCGGTAGTCGGCCGTGGCGGCCTGCCACGAGTCGGTGCCGCGCAAGACATAGCCCATGCCCGCGATCGTCGCGCCCAGCCCTAGCAGGCCAACCGCGCGGCGCCGTGAGGCGCTGGCCGGCCGCTGCCGCAAGGCGTGGCTTGCGGCCTGCGGCGATATGCTGCCAAGCTTGTCTTCGAACGCCTGCAGCCGTTGCCAGGCCAGTTCATGGTCCGCGTGCTGCGCGCGCCAGCGGGTGCATGCGGCTTGGTCCGCGGGGTTCGGGTCGTCCGACCACAGGCGCGCCATCCATTCGGCCGCCTGCTGCACGATGCAAGGGTCGATGGCGCGATTGGGCGCCTGCGGCGTCGGCGGAATGGCGGGCGAGGCGGGCATGCGCGGTCAGCCGCCAGGAGCCGCGTGCTGGGCCAGGTAGCAGGCCACGAGCGCGGATGCCACGTACTTTTCCACCGACGATACCGACACGCCCAGCCGAGCCGCGATATCGCGGTAGCTCAGGCCATCCAGCTTGCGCAAGAGCAGTGCTTCGCGAACCTTGGCCGGCAGGCTTTGCAGCACGGCGTCGATCTCGACCAGCGCCTGGACCGCCAGTGCGCGGGCCTCCTCCGATGGCGCAAACGCCCGCGGCAGATGGGCCAGGGTTTCCAGATAGGCGGCCTCGAGCTGGCGGCGGCGGTAGAGGTCGATCACCAGGCCGTTGGCGACCTGCGCCAGGTGTTGGCGGGACTGGTGCGGCTCGGGCAGCCGGCCAGTATGCAGGATGCGCAGATACGTATCGTGCGCCAGATCCGCCGCGTCGAACGCATTGCCCAGCCTGCGGCGCAGCCAGCTTCTCAGCCAGCTGTGATGATCGGCATACAGGCCTTCGATGCCCTGCTGCGCTGCGGATTGGTTGGTCGACATGCGGGTTCCTGCAGCGCCCCGAGGCGGCAAAAATGGCGCGGGTGAAAGATGAGAATCAGACTCATTCTATACCGCGCACCATTGTGCCAGCAATGCGCTAACCCGAGTTGCGCAACCCCGCCGCAATCCCGTTGATGGTCAGGTGAATGGCGCGCTGCACGCGCTTGTCGACCTCGGCTTCGGGATGCTTCTGCGCCGCGCGGTGGCGCCGGATCAGGTCGATCTGCAGGTAGTTGAGCGGATCGATGTAGGCGAAGCGCTCGCGCAGCGAGGCCTGCAGCGTGGGGTTGTCGGCCAGCAATTCGCGCTGGGTCAGCAGCTTGAGCATGGCGAGCGTGCGGCCATGCTCGGCGCTGATGGCGCCGAAGATGCGTTCACGCAAGCCGCGCTGCGGCACCAGTTGCGCGTAGCGCGCGGCAATCGCCAGGTCGGACTTGGCCAGCACCATTTCCATGTTGGACAGCAGCGTGCGGAACGCGGGCCAGTCGCGCGCCATTTCGCGCAGCTGGGCCAGGCGGCCGCGGCGCGAGCGGGGCGCATCGGGTGCGCCGGTTTCCAGATAGGCCTCGATGGCCGAGCCCATGCCGTACCAGCCGGTCAGCATCAGGCGGCATTGCGCCCAGGAAAAGCCCCAGGGGATGGCGCGCAGGTCTTCGATGTGCTGGCCCTTCTTGCGCGAGGCGGGGCGCGAGCCGATGTTCAGGCCGGCGATTTCGCTGATGGGCGTGGCGGCGAAGAAGTAGTCGGCGAAGCGCGGGGTGTCGTAGACCAGGCCGCGGTAGGTGCGCTGCGCGGTCTCCGACATGAACGACATGGCGGGGCCGTGCTGGGCCATGTGCGCGTCTTCGGCGCTGGTAGCCTCGGCGCGCGGCGCCAGGCTGGATTCCAGCACGGCGGCGACCAGGAGTTCCAGGTGCCAGCGGCCGACCTCGGCGTCCTTGTACTTGCTCTGGATGACTTCGCCCTGCTCGGTCAGGCGGATCTGGCCGGCCACGGTGCCGGGGGGCTGCGCCAGGATGGCATCGAAGCTGGAGCCGCCGCCGCGGCCCACCGAACCGCCGCGTCCATGGAACAGGCGCAGGCGCACGTTACGGGTCGAGAACACGTCGACCAGCGCGCGTTCGGCCTGGTAGAGCGACCAGTTGGACGTGAGGAAGCCGCCGTCCTTGTTGCTGTCGGAATAGCCCAGCATGACTTCCTGCGCGCCGTTCTGCGCCAGCTTCACGCGCTGGCGGATTTCGGGCAGGTCCAGCCAGGCGGCCATGATGTCGGCGCCGCGCTCCAAGTCGGGGATGGTCTCGAACAGCGGCACGACCATCAGGCCGTCCTCGGGCTGGATGTCCTGGCCGGCGGGGGCGATGAGGCCGGCTTCCTTCTGCAGCACCATCACTTCCAGCAGGTCGCTCAGCGTTTCGGTGTGCGACACGATGGTCTGGCGCACGGCCTGCTTGCCGTAGCGCGCGCGGCCGGCGGCGGCGGCGCGCAGCACGGCCAGTTCGCGCGTGGTGTCCTCGCTGTAGGCGATCCAGGGCGAGGCCAGCGGACGCGCCTGCGCCAGTTCGGCGCGCAGCAGTTCGACGCGTTCCTCTTCGGTCAGCGCCAGGTAGTCCAGCGGCTTGCCGTTGCGCTGGGTGCCGGCGAGGGCGAACAGCTCGGCCAGCGCGCGCTCGTGCACGTCGGAACTCTGGCGCAGGTCCACCGTGGCCAGATGGAAGCCGAACACTTCCACCGCCTGTTGCAGTCCGGCCAGGCGCAGCTTGCCGATGGGGGCGCCGTGGTGGGCGGCCAGCGAGGCGGCGATCACGGCCAGGTCGGCGGACAGTTCTTCCGGCCGTTCGTAGGCGCTGGCGGCAACGGTGCTGCGCCGTGCCAGGTTCTGGCCCGTCAAGCGCTGCGCGGTGGCGGCCAGGCGCGCGTACACGCCGACCAGCGCGCGGCGGTACGGTTCGTCGCGGCGGTGGGGCGAGTCGTCGCCGCTGGCCTCGGCCAGCGCCAGCAGTTCGGCGTCCACGCCGATCAGCAAGGTGGTGACGGACAGTTCCGCGCCCAGCGCGTGGACCTCTTGCAGATAGTGTTCGAACAGCACGGTGGCCTGGCGCAGCAGCGCGCGCTCGAGGGTGCTGGCGTCGACGTTGGGGTTGCCGTCGCGGTCGCCGCCGATCCAGCTGCCCATTCGCAGGAACGGCTCCAGCGGCGCGGGCGGCGCGGCGAACGGCTTGGCGGATTCGCGGCTCAGCAGCTTGGACAGGTCGCCGTACACGCGGGGTATGACTTGCAGGAAGGTGCTGCGGTAGTACGACAGCGCGTTCTCGATTTCGTCGGCGACGGTCAGGCGCGTGTAGCGCAGCATGCGGGTCTGCCACAGCGTGGCCACGCGGCCCAGCAGGGACGCGTCCAGGTCCGCCAGCTCGTCCGGGGTGAGGGTGCCCTCGCGCTGGATTAGCGCGGCGGCGATCTCGCGATGCACGTCCAGCGTGCTCTTGCGCTGCACTTCGGTGGGGTGCGCGGTCAGCACCGGCATCACGCAGGCCTCGGCCAGCAGGCGGCGGATGCGCGCCACGCCCACGCCCTGGCGGCCCAGGGTCTGCACGGCTTCGCGCAGGCTGCCGCGCTCCGGCGCGTCGCTGGCGATGGCGCGGGCGCGCTGACGGCGGTTCTGGTCGCGGTCTTCAGCGATATTGGAAAGGTGCAGGAAGTAGCTGAAGGCGCGCGCCACCGAGTTGGGGTCGCTGCCTTGCAGGCGCTTGACGCGTTGTTCCAGCAGTTTGCCGTCGGCGTCGTTGCCTTCGCGACGGAATTTCACGGCCGTGCGGCGCAGGGTTTCGATGGTGTCGAAGACGCGTTTGCCCTCGCATTCCTCGATGACGGTGCCCAGTAATCGGCCTAACAGCCGGATATCGTGACGCAAGGGTTCTGCTGAGTCGGACTGCGGGCGCATGGCATTCATCTGGCGGGGATCCGTCGAGGCTGCTGAGAGAGGGGAAGAGGCGGGAAAGAAGAGGCGTTGCAGGAAAACCGGAAAAAAGAATCAGGAAGATTTTACGCAGACTTTTGACGGCCACCGCCCGGGGCGCTTTAAAGTCCGCCAGCAGCATGTTTACACTAAAGGCTGGCTGTTCCCTGTCCGTACAAGCCTGCCGTCCCTTCGTCTTTCCAGAAGCCCCCTTTTATGCAAAATCATCAACGTCGCGCGCTCGTGCTGTTTTCGGGCGGCCAGGATTCCACCACCTGCCTCGCCTGGGCGCTGGAGCGCTATGCCCATGTGGAGACCGTGGCGTTCGATTATGGCCAGCGGCACCACATTGAACTGTCCGCGCGCCTGAACGTGCTGCGCGACATCCGCAACAACTTTCCCGACTGGGCGCCGCGCCTGGGCGAGGACCATCTGCTGGACCTGAAGGTGCTGGGCCAGGTCGGCGACACCGCCATGACCAGCGACCGCGCCATCGAGATGCAGGCCAACGGCCTGCCCAATACCTTCGTGCCCGGCCGCAACCTGCTGTTCCTGACCCTGGCCGCCGCGCTGGGCTATCGCCGCCAGCTGGACGTGCTGGTGGGCGGCATGTGCGAAACCGATTTCTCCGGCTATCCCGATTGCCGCGACGACACCATCAAGGCGCAGCAGGTGGCGCTGGGCCTGGGCCTGGGGTCCAGGGTCACGATCGAGACGCCGCTGATGTGGATCGACAAGTCCGAAACCTGGGCGCTGGCGCATCAATTGGGCGGCGACGCGCTGGTGGAGACCATCGTCGAGGAAAGCCATACCTGCTACCTGGGCGAACGCGGGGCGCGCCATGACTGGGGCTATGGCTGCGGCGAATGCCCCGCCTGCAAGCTCAGGAAGATCGGCTGGGAAAAATGGGTGGTGGCTTGCGCCGCCGAAGGCTAGGACTCGGCGGCTCCGGGCACCGCGCGCCGTGGCGCGGCGGATACCGGGAGCGGATCGCGCGGCAGGCGCTTCAGGCGAATGCCGCGCGCGTCCTTCGTATGAACTTCCACCGCAGCGCGAACGCCGCCGCGCAGATCGCCGCGGCCAGAACCAACGACAGCGCCATCGCGCCGCGCGCGCCATGGCTGTCCACGATGTAGGCATAGGCCACCGGCGAGGCGGCTGTGAGCAGGAAGCTGGGGATGAGCAGCGAGCCGACCAGCGTGCCATAGCTGCGGAAGTCGAACAGCGCCAGCGGCAAGGTGCCGCGGGTAATGGTCAATAGGCCGTTGCAGGCGCCATAAAGCAGCGCATAGGCAGCGGTGGCGTAGAGGTTGCCGCCGGATAGCAGCGCAAGCAGGAAGCAAAGCGGCAAGATCGCGCACACCGCCAGCGTCAGCGTCAGCGGATGCAGGCGCGAGCCCAGCGCCACGTCGGCCAGGCGCGCCGCGAACTGGCCGACGCCCCACAGCGCCGCCACGCTGACCGCGGCGGCCGCGGCCAGGCCCAGGCCCGACAACAGCGAAATCAGATGGGCCGCATTGCCCGCCGCCAGGAAGTTGGTCAGCATCGCGATCAGCGCGTACAGTGCGCCCGCCAGCCGGCGCTCGGCGGCGTTGCGCGTGAGGCCGGCGGAAATCGGGTCCTTGCCGCCTGCTGCTGCGGTGTAGCGTTCGCGCGGCAGCGCCAGGTACAGCGGCACCGTGGCCAGCGCCAGGCCAGCATAGGCCAGCACCGCGCCGCGCCAGCCCAGCCATTCCGACAGCGCGTGTCCCACCGGCCACATCACCGTGGACGCCAGCCCGCCGAATAGCGTGATCTGCGACATGGGCCGGCGCGCCGAGGGGCCGGCCGCGCGCGCCAGCGAGGCGAAAGCCGCGTCGTACAGGCATAGCCGCATGCCCACGCCCAGCACGGCCCAGGCCAGGAAGTACAGGGGGATGCCGTGCGCCATCGACAGGCCGGCGCAGCCCAGCGCACCCAGCACCGCGCCCACGGGCATGACGCGATGTCCGCCCCAGCGGTCCACGGCCACGCCGGCCAGCGGCGACACCATGGCCATCACCACGATGGCCGCTGAAAACCCGCCGTAGACCGTGGCGGCGTTCCAGCCCAGGTCGGCGGCGATGGCCGGCCCCAGGGCGCCGATCAGGTAATACAGCACGCCCCAGCCGACCAGTTGCGTCAGCCCCAGGCAGACGATGGCGCGCGGCGCGATCACGGTCGTTGCGGCGGCGTGGCGTCGCCCTCGCCCAGCGCGCGCTGCATCAGCACCGTATCGCGCCATTCGCCATGCTTGTGTCCCACCGAACGCAAGGTGCCGGCGGGATGGAAGCCCTGGCTGGCGTGCAGGGCCAGGGACGCGGCGTTGCGGCTGTCGCCCACCACGGCCAGCATCTGGCGCCAGCCGGCGGCGGTGCAGCGTTCGATCAGCGCGGCCAGCAGCTTGCCGCCTATGCCCATTCCGGAGCGACCCGCCTTCACGTACACCGAATCCTCCACCGTGTGCCGGTAGGCCGGGCGCGGGCGGTACGGGGTGACGTAGGCGTAGCCCACCACTTCGCCGTTGATCTCGGCCACCAGATAGGGCATGTCCTTTTCCAGCACGGCGGCGCGGCGCTGGCGCATGTCCTGGATGGACGGCGGGTCCAATTCGAACGAGGCCGCGCCGTGTTGCACGTGGTGGGCGTAGATGGTCTTGATCGCGGGAAGATCGGCTTCCGCGCTGTCGCGGATGAGGACGGTGGGGGCGGGGGACGACATGAGCAGGCCGTGGCAATGGGAGTGAAGAAACAAGCCGCCAGTGTCGCGCATGCTTATTTATTAATAAAGCTTTGGTCTATTATGATTTTCATAAGTGAAACTTTGGATAAAGCAATGCGCGGCCTCAACCTGGACCATCTGCGCACCTTTGCGCTGGTGATCGAACTGGGCAGTTTTTCCGCCGCCGCGGAACGGGGCGGCGTGACCCAGCCTGCCGTCAGCCTGCAGATCCGCCAACTGGAGCGGCGCTTCGGCCTGAAGCTGGTGGAGCGTATCGGCCGCCGTGCCAGCGCGACCGCGGCTGGCCTGGTATTGCTGGCGCATGTGCGCGTCATCGATGCCGCGCTGACGCAGGCGGAACTTGCCATGACCGCGCATGCGTCCCAGGTGTCCGGCCGGGTGCGGCTGGGCACCGGCGCCACCGCCTGCACCTATCTGCTGCCGCCGATCCTGGCTGACCTGCGGCGCCGCTTTCCGGCCCTGGACATCGTGGCCAGCACCGGCAACACGGCCGACATGCTGCGCGGGCTGGAGAACAACACCCTGGACATCGGCCTGGTCACCTTGCCCGCGCCGGGACGCATGTTCCAGGTCACTCCCGTGCTGGAGGACGAGTTCGTGGCGATCTTTCCTGCCCGCGATGCGGCCGCCATTCCCGCTGCGGCCACGCCGCAGGCGCTGGCGCAGTTGCCGCTGGTGCTGTTCGAACCGGGCGCGCGCACTCGCCGTCTGGTGGACGACTGGTTCGAGGAAGCCGGCGTGGCCGCCAAGCCCGTGATGGAGCTGGGCAGCACCGAGGCCATGAAGGAGATCGTCGCCGCCGGCTTGGGCTGCGCCATCCTGCCCAGGCTGGCGGTGTCGGGCGCGGGCCGGCGCCAAGCGCTGGAAGTACGGTCGCTCACGCCACGGCTGTCGCGCAGCCTGGCCATCGTGCTGCGGCGGGACAAGCCCCTCAGCCGGGGCCTGCGGCACTTGCAGGAATCATTGCTGGCATTGCGTGGCTGAATCCCGGGCCTGGGTACACTGGCCAGACCATCCCACGCCATTTCAATCGCAATCGTCGCAAAATGGACAAGCCCGACCCCACGTCCCGCGCCCGCACGCCCTACAAGCCCGCGGACCTGGACCTGTTTCCCTATGAATCCTCGCGCCGGCCCGTGGCCGGACTGGCGGTGGATTACGAAGACGGCCACCGCGTCCGCCGCCACCGGCACCGCCGCGCCCAGCTGCTTTACGCGATTTCCGGCGTGATGGTGGTGGACACCGATGCCGGCATCTGGGTGGTGCCGCCCACGCGCGGCGTCTGGGTGCCGGCCTGGGTCTCGCACGGCTTGCGCATGAGCGGCGAGCCGCGCATGCGCACCGTGTTCGTCGAACCGGGCGCGGCCGCGCACCTGCCTTCCGGCTGCTGCGTGCTGTCGATATCGCCGCTGCTGCGCGAACTGATGGTGGCGGCGGCCGAAGTGCCGCTGGACTGGGCGCCCGACACGCGCGACGGCCGGCTGATGATGTTGCTGCTGGACGAGCTGCGCCAGGAGCCGGTGCTGCCCCTGCATCTGCCGCAGCCATCCGAGCCCCGCCTGGCCCGCATCTGTCGCGCCATCGTGCGCCATCCGGAACGCCAGGATGGCGCGGCCGACTGGGCGCGCGCGCTGGGGGTGGACCCGAAGACCGTGCACCGCCTGTTCCTGCGGCACACCGGCATGACCTTCGGCCGGTGGCGCCAGCAGGCGCGGCTCTTGGCGGCGATGGAGCGGCTGGCGCGTGGCGAGCGCGTGCTGGAGGTGGCGCTGGACCTGGGTTACGAAAGCCCCAGCGCCTTCGCGGCGATGTTCCGCAAGGCCGTGGGCGAGCCGCCCAGCGCCTTCGCGGCCCGCGGCATGGCGTCCGCCTGATGGCCGCCGCGGTGTCCCCGGGGGCGGCCGGCGGGCGTACGCGGCCGGAACCAGCGTATTATTTAACGTTTTGCCGCCTACGCTAACAGCTACAGCCCGAGACAAACCATGCCGCACTACCGCTCCCGCACATCGACCCACGGCCGCAATATGGCCGGCGCCCGCGCCCTGTGGCGCGCCACAGGCATGAAGGACGACGACTTCGGCAAGCCGATCATCGCGGTAGTGAACTCGTTCACGCAGTTCGTGCCGGGCCACGTGCACCTGCGCGACCTGGGCGCGCTGGTCGCCAAGGAAATCGAAGCCGCGGGTGGCGTCGCCAAGGAATTCAACACCATCGCCGTGGACGACGGCATCGCCATGGGCCACGGCGGCATGCTGTATTCGCTGCCCTCGCGCGAACTGATCGCCGACTCGGTCGAATACATGGTCAACGCGCATTGCGCCGACGCCATGGTCTGCATCTCGAACTGCGACAAGATCACCCCGGGGATGCTGATGGCCGCCATGCGCCTGAACATCCCGGTGGTGTTCGTGTCGGGCGGTCCGATGGAAGCGGGCAAGGTCAAGTCGCCCACCGACGGCAAGGTCATCGCCAAGATCGACCTGATCGACGCCATGATCAAGGCCGCCGACCCCAAGGTGTCGGATGCCGAAGTGGCCGAAGTCGAGCGCAGCGCCTGCCCGACCTGCGGCTCCTGTTCCGGCATGTTCACCGCCAACTCGATGAACTGTCTGACCGAAGCCATCGGCCTGGCCTTGCCGGGCAACGGCACCATCGTCGCCACGCACGCCTGGCGCAAGGGCCTGTTCGAGCAGGCCGGCCGCCTGGTGGTGGACCTGTGCCGCCGCTATTACCAGGAAGAAGACGAGTCGGTCTTGCCGCGCAGCATCGCCACCAAGAGCGCGTTCCAGAACGCCATGGCGCTGGACGTGGCCATGGGCGGTTCGACCAACACGGTGTTGCATCTGCTGGCCGCGGCGCAGGAAGCGGGCGTGGATTTCACCATGGCCGACATCGACCGCATTTCGCGCAAGGTGCCGTGCCTGTGCAAGGCGGCGCCCGCCACCGACAAATACCACATCGAAGACGTGCACCGCGCCGGCGGCATCCTGGGCATCCTGGGTGAACTGGCGCGCGCGGACCTGCTGGACCTGTCTTGCGGCAACGTGCACAGCGGCACGCTGGGCAATGCGATCAAGCAATGGGACGTGGCTGGCGGCGCGGGCGAGGAAGCGCAGAAGTTCTACCGCGCGGCCCCGGGCGGCATCCCGACCACGGTGGCCTTCAGCCAGGACGCAACCTTCCTGACGCTGGACACCGATCGCAAGACGGGCTGCATCCGCAGCAAGGAAGACGCTTATTCGAAGGACGGCGGCCTGGCCGTGCTGTACGGCAACCTGGCTGAGAAGGGTTGCATCGTGAAGACGGCCGGCGTGGACGAGTCGCAATGGGTCTTCACTGGCCGCGCGCGCGTTTTCGAAAGCCAGGATGATGCCGTGGAAGGCATTCTGGGCGACAAGATCGTGGCGGGCGACGTGGTGGTGATCCGCTACGAAGGCCCGAAGGGCGGCCCGGGCATGCAGGAAATGCTGTATCCGACGTCGTACCTGAAGTCCAAGGGGCTGGGCAAGACTTGCGCGCTGTTTACCGATGGCCGCTTTTCGGGTGGTTCGTCGGGCCTGGTGATCGGCCATGCTTCGCCGGAAGCGGCGGAAGGCGGCACGATCGGCCTGGTGGAAGAAGGCGATGTGATCGAGATCGATATCCCGAACCGCAAGATGCATCTGGCCGTGTCGGACGAGGAACTGGCGCGCCGTCGGGCGGCGATGGATGCTCGTGCTGATGGCTGGGAGCCGGTGGGTCGCGAGCGTGTCGTGTCGCAGGCGCTGCAGGCTTATGCGGCGTTGGCGACGTCGGCGGATCGCGGGGCCGTGCGGGATTTGTCGCAGCTGAAGCAGAAAGGTAAGCGCTGAGTTTTGCTTGCTGAGGGGTGAGAAGGGCGGCGCTTTTATGCGCCGCTTTTTTTTTGTGTCTGATGAGTGCTAGCACTAGTGCTCGTGGCCGGTGCTGGGGCCGTGGTGCTTCGTAGGCCGCCCGTCGGCGCGGGCGCCTGGGTGGCGAGCGCCCACGATTGCGGTCCGGAGCGTTCGCTCCGGACTGCCCCGTCGTCATCTTCGTCACCGCCTGCGGCGGCTCCTTCAGATTCCCTCGGGCGCATCGAGGTTGCTCGCCACCCAGGCGCCCGCGCCGACGGGCTACGTGCTTCTTGGTTTGATGCGCTGCTGGATCTGTGTTCAAGGGGGGGGCTTGGGTTGCCCGTCATTTTCGGCCGCGCGGGCGGCCGGAAATGACATACGTGATTTCTTGGATTGCGATTGTGTTCGCTTGCGCATGCGGTGAGCGGGGTGCGGGTGGTCTCCTGGGAATGGGTTCCAGGCACCTGGACTGGCTCAGGGACGCTGGCCACGAGGCCGGGATTCCGTTCCCAAAGCTTCTAGTTCGTCCCCATTTCAAATTCGCAGACTATCTAGATACTTTCCCCATTTGCACCTCGCCACCTTCAGGTATATATTTCAAGCCTAAACTATCCAGGTTTAAATATCTGCGGCCCCAGCTCCAGGAATTCAGAGCGGTAGTCGCTTACCACGGAGCGTTACGGCAATGAAAATAGTCTGCATCGGCGGCGGCCCCGCCGGCCTGTATTTCGGTCTGCTCATGAAGCTGCAGGACCCCGCCAACGAAGTCACCGTGATCGAGCGCAACCGCCCTTACGACACCTTCGGCTGGGGCGTGGTGTTCTCCGACGCCACCATGCAGAACCTGCGCGAGGCCGATCCGGTTTCCGCCCAGACCATCGGTGACGCCTTCAACCACTGGGACGACATCGACATCAACTTCAAGGGCCGCAGCATCCGCAGCGGCGGCCACGGCTTCATCGGCATTGGCCGCAAGAAGCTGCTGAACATCCTGCAGGCGCGTTGCGAGGATGTGGGCGTGAAGCTGGTGTTCGAGAACTTCGTGCAGGACGATCAGGCCATTGCCCGCGAGTACGACGCCGATCTGGTGATCGCCTCGGACGGCATCAACAGCCAGGTCCGCACGCGTTATGCGGACACTTTCCATCCGGACATCGACCAGCGCCGCTGCCGTTTCGTGTGGCTGGGCACCAAGAAGGTGTTCGACGCCTTCACCTTCGCTTTCGTGCAGACCGAGCACGGCTGGTTCCAGGCGCACGCCTATCGCTACGAAGACGGCATGTCCACCTTCATCGTGGAGACGCCCGAGGAAACCTGGCAGGCGGCCGGTATCGAACAGATGAGCCAGGAAGAAGGCATTGCCTACTGCGAAAAGCTGTTCGCGCCCTGGCTGGATGGCAACCCGCTGATCAGCAACGCCACGCACTTGCGCGGCTCGGCCATCTGGATCCGTTTCCCGCGCGTCATCTGCAACACCTGGGTGCACTGGAACACGCTGGATACCGCCCGCGGCGAACGCCGCGTGCCAGTGGTGTTGATGGGCGATGCCGCCCACACCGCGCACTTCTCGATCGGCTCCGGCACCAAGCTGGCGCTGGAGGATTCCATCGAGCTGGCGCGCTGCCTGAGCGGTGCCGAAGGCAGCGTGGAAGCTGGCCTGAAGCACTACGAGGAAGTGCGCAGCGTCGAAGTGCTGAAGATCCAGAACGCCGCCCGCAACTCCACCGAATGGTTCGAGAACGTCGAGCGTTATGCCGACCTGGAACCCGAGCAGTTCGCCTATTCGCTGTTGACCCGCTCGCAGCGGATTTCGCACGAAAATCTGCGGCTGCGCGATCCGGCCTGGCTGGAAGGCTTTGAGCGCTGGATCGCGGAACGCGCCGGCGCCGCCTCCGCGCCGGGCCAGCGGCCCGCGATTCCCATGCTGACGCCTTACCAGGCGCGCGGCGTGCGGCTGAAGAACCGCATCATGGTGTCGCCGATGGCCATGTATTCCTGCACCGATGGCGTGCCTGGCGACTTCCATCTGGTGCACCTGGGCGCGCGCGCCATGGGCGGCGCCGGCCTGGTCATGGTCGAGATGACCTGCGTGTCGCCGGACGGCCGCATCACCCCGGGCTGCCCGGGTCTGTGGAATGACGAACAGCGCGACGCGTTCGCCCGCATCGTCGGCTTTGTTCATGGCAACAGCGATGCCCGCATTGGCCTGCAACTGGGCCACGCCGGCCGCAAGGGGTCCACCCAGCTGGGTTGGCAGAAGATCGATCATCCGCTGGCCGAGGGCAACTGGCCGTTGATGTCGGCGTCGGCCCTGCCGTACATCGAAGGCGTGTCGCAGACGCCGCAAGCCATGACGCGTGCCGACATGGACGACGTGCGTGACAACTTCGTGGCCGCCGCGCGTCGCGCCGAGCAGGCGGGTTTCGATTGGCTGGAGCTGCACTGCGCCCACGGCTATCTGCTGTCCAGCTTCATCTCGCCGCTGACCAACCAGCGCACCGACGAATACGGCGGCAGCCTGGAGAACCGCCTGCGCTTTCCGCTGGAAGTGTTCCACGCGGTCCGCGCCGTCTGGCCCGAGACCAAGCCCATGTCGGTGCGGATTTCCGCCAGCGACTGGGTCGAAGGCGGCATCACCGCCGATGACGCGGTGGCGATCGCGCGCCACTTCAAGGACGCCGGCGCCGACATGATCGACTGCTCGTCCGGCCAGGTCAGCAAGGAAGAGAAGCCGGTCTACGGCCGCATGTTCCAGACCCCGTTTGCCGATCGCGTGCGCAACGAGGCCGGCATCCCGACCATCGCGGTGGGCGCCATCTTCGAGGCCGACCACGCCAACGGCATCATCGCCTCGGGCCGCGCCGACCTCTGCGCCCTGGCGCGTCCCCATTTGGCTGACGCCTCTTGGACGCTACGCGAAGCGGCGCGGGTGGGCTACCGTGATGTTTCGTGGCCGAGCCAGTACTTCGCCGGCAAACGCCAACTGGAAACCAACTTCGAACGCGCCGCCGCCATGGCGCAACTGGACATCAAATGAACGCAACTCCGCTCCCGCTGGCCGGACGCCACGCCCTGGTGACGGGCGGCGCCCGCGGCATCGGGCTGGCCTGCGCCCGGGCGCTCTTGCAGCGCGGCGCGCGCGTCACGCTGCTGGGCCGCGATGGCGCGGCGCTAGACGCCGCGGCCGACAGCCTGGCCAGCCTGGGCCAGGTGCAGGCCGTCAGCGCCGACATCGCCAACGAAGCTTCGGTACGGGCGGCCTTCGCCCAGGCCGAGGCCGAGTTCGGTCCGGTGCTGGTGCTGGTGAACAACGCCGGCCAGGCAGTGAGCGAGCGCTTTGACCGCACCGACGCGGCGCTGTGGCAGTCGATGCTGGACGTCAACCTGACGGGCACTTTCCATTGCATCCAGGCCGCCTTGCCCGGCATGCTGCAGGAAAAATGGGGCCGGGTAATCAACGTGGCCAGCACGGCGGGTTTGATCGGCTACGGCTACGTCAGCGCCTACTGCGCTGCCAAGCACGGCGTGATCGGTCTGACCCGCTCGCTGGCGCTGGAAACCGCGCAAAAGGGTGTCACGGTCAATGCCGTCTGCCCCGGCTACACGGAAACCGACATTGTGCGCGGCGCGGTCTCGAATATCGTCGACAAGACCGGCATGACCGCGGACGCCGCCCGCGCCAAGCTGGCTGAACGCAACCCCCAGGGCCGCCTGGTGCAGCCCGAGGAAGTGGCCGAAACGGTCGCCTGGCTGGCCTTGCCGGCCTCGGCCTCGGTCAACGGCCAGGCCATCGCCGTCGACGGCGGCGAAGTGATGACCGGCTGAAGCCGGCGCCCCATCCACCCCAATTCACGAACGGAGACACCATGAGCACCCAGCCCGAAGAGCACACCATGAAGCACCACAAGCGTCCGTTTGCCGGCTACCAGGCCAAGACGTTTCTGTGGCAGGTGTCGGCCGACGGCAAGATCGGCACGGTCACGCTGAACCGCCCCGAGCGCAAGAACCCGCTGACGTTCGACTCGTACGCCGAACTGCGTGATCTGTTCCGCGCGCTGGTGTACGCCACCGACATCAAGGTCGTGGTGGTGACGGGCGCGGGCGGCAACTTCTGCTCGGGCGGCGATGTGCACGAGATCATCGGGCCGCTGACCAAGATGAGCATGCCCGAGCTGCTGGACTTCACCCGCATGACGGGCGACCTGGTCAAGGCCATGCGCGCCTGCCCGCAGCCCATCGTGGCGGCGGTCGACGGCATCTGCGCAGGCGCCGGCGCGATGGTGGCGCTGGCTTCGGACATGAGACTGGGCACGCCCGCTGCGCGGACTGCCTTCCTGTTCACGCGCGTGGGTCTGGCCGGCGCGGACATGGGCGCTTGCACCCTGCTGCCGCGCATGATCGGCCAGGGCCGCGCTTCCGAACTGCTCTACACGGGCCGCGCCATGACGGCGGAAGAGGGCGCCAGCTGGGGCTTCTTCAACGCCCTGCATGAACCCGGCGCGCTGGCTGACGCCGCGCAGACGCTGGCCGCGCAATTGGCCGCGGGGCCGACCTTCGCCCACGGCGTCACCAAGAAGCTGTTGCATCAGGAATGGAACATGGGCGTGGACGAGGCCATCGAGGCCGAAGCCGAGGCCCAGGCCATCTGCATGCAGACGCGTGATTTCCGCCGTGCCTACGATGCCTTCGTGGCCAAGCAAAAACCCGTTTTCCAAGGGGACTGAGCATGCGCGACGCAAGCTGGCTGGATTGGCCGTTTTTCGACGATGCGCACCGCAAGCTGGCGCACGAGGTTGACGCCTGGTGCGAGGCGTCCCTGGGGGACGTGGACCACCATGACGCCGACGGCGCCTGCAAGAAACTGGTGCGCGCCATGGGCGAGGCAGGCTGGCTGCGCTATGCGGTCGCGGGCGGCCCTGGCGGCGCCTGGGGCGGCGCGCTGCCGGAAGTGGATTCCCGCGCCGTCTGCATCCTGCGCGAAACCCTGGCGCGCCACGAAGGGCTGGCCGATTTCGCCTTTGCGATGCAGGGCCTGGGCAGCGGCGCCATTTCGCTGATGGGCTCGGACGAGCTGCGCCAGCGTTACCTGCCGCGCGTGGCCCGTGGCGAAGCCATCGCGGCCTTCGCGCTGTCGGAACCCGACGCGGGCTCGGACGTGGCCGCGATGGCCTGCGAGGCCAAGCTGGACGGCGACCATTACGTGCTGAACGGCGCCAAGACCTGGATTTCCAACGGCGGCATCGCGGACTTCTATTGCGTGTTCGCACGCACGGGCGAAGCCCCCGGCGCGCGCGGCATCAGCGCTTTCGTGGTGGATGCCGATACGCCGGGCTTCGAGGTCAGCGAACGCATCGAGCTGATCGCGCCGCATCCGCTGGCCACCATCACGTTCGACAACTGCCGCATTCCGGTGTCGCACCGGCTGGGCGACGCGGGCCAGGGTTTCAAGCTGGCCATGATGACGCTGGACATTTTCCGTGCCTCGGTGGCGGCGGCGGCGCTGGGTTTCGCGCGCCGGGCGCTGGACGAAGGGCTGGCGCGCTCCAAGTCGCGCCGCATGTTCGGCCAGACCTTGTCGGACCTGCAACTGACGCAGGCCGCGTTGGGCGACATGGCGACCGCCATAGACGCTTCGGCGCTGCTGACCTACCGCGCGGCCTGGATGCGCGATGTGCTGAAGCAGCGCACTACGCGGGAAGCGGCAATGGCCAAGATGACGGCCACCGAATCGGCGCAGACCGTGATCGACCGCGCGTTGCAGATGTTTGGCGGCGCGGGCGTGGTGTCGGGGATGCCGGTGGAAAAGCTTTACAGGGAAATACGCGCGCTGCGGATTTACGAAGGCGCGACCGAAGTGCAGAAGTTGATCATTGCCCGTGAACTGCTGAAGGCGTAAGGCAGCCATCGAGCTCCGTCGTCCCGGCACAGCAAAAACACCGCAATAGCAAGGGGAATTCCATGGAAGCATCCGCCCACATCGACACTTTCGCCCGGGACAATCTGCCCCCGGGCGAACAATGGCCAGAGTTTCTGCTCGATGGCCCCGACGTGGTCTATCCGCAGCGCTTCAATTGTGCGGTCGAACTGGTGGACGCCATGGTCGAGCGCGGCCATGGCGACCGCATTGCGCTGCGCTGGAGCCAGGATGGCAAGCCGGCCACGATGACTTATCGTGAGTTGGCCGCGTTGACCAATCGAATTGCGCGCGTGCTGGCCGAGGACATGGGCCTGGTGCCGGGCAACCGCCTGCTGCTGCGCGGGCCGAACAATCCGATGATGGCCGCGTCCTGGTTGGCGGCGATCAAGGCGGGCTTGGTCACCGTGCCGACGATGCCGCTGCTGCGCGCCAAGGAGCTCAAGCAGATCATCGACAAGGCGCAGATCCAGGCGGTGCTGTGCGATGCCCGCCTGAAGGACGAGGCGGAGTTCTGCACGCAGCCCAGCCATGAGCATCATTGCCCGGGCCTGACGAAGGTCATGTACTTCAACGATAAGGCGCCGGATGCGCTGGACGCGTTGGCCGCGGCCAAGCCGGACGATTTCAAGGCTTGCGATACGGCGGCCGACGATGTCTGCCTGATCGCCTTCACCAGTGGCACGACCGGCGCGCCCAAGGGCTGCATGCACTTCCACCGCGACGTGCTGGCGATGTGCGACCTGTTCCCCAAGCATGTGATCAAGCCGGGTCCGGACGATATTTTCTGCGGCACGCCACCGTTGGCTTTCACCTTCGGCCTGGGAGGACTGCTGTGCTTCCCGCTGCGGGTGGGCGCCAGCACGGTGCTGGCCGAGAAGCTGTCGCCGGAAAGCCTGCTGCAGCTGATCCAGGATTTCCGCGCCACCATCGTGTTCACGGCGCCGACGTTCTACCGCCAGATGGCGGCGCTGGTCGGCAAGTTCGACCTGTCGTCGCTGCAGAAGAGCGTGTCGGCGGGCGAGGCGCTGCCGGACGCGACGCGCCAGCTATGGAAGCAGGCCAGCGGCATTGAGATGATCGACGGCATCGGCGGCACGGAAATGATCCATGTGTTCGTGTCGAGCCCGCCAGAGTCGGTCAGGGCGGGGGCCATCGGCCGCGTGGTGCCGGGTTATGTGGCGCAGATCGTGGATGACGAGATGAAGCCGGTGCCGAATGGCACGGTGGGCCGGCTGGCGATCAAGGGTCCGACCGGCTGCCGCTATCTGGCGGACGAGCGCCAGCTGCGTTTCGTGCAGCAGGGTTGGAACCTGCCGGGGGATACCTTCCTGCAGGACGACGATGGCTACCTCTTTTATCAGGCGCGCAATGACGACATGATCGTTTCGGCGGGCTACAACATCGCTGGACCTGAGGTCGAGGACGCGCTGTTGCGTCACGAAGCCGTGGCGGAGTGCGGCGTGGTGGGCGCGGCGGACGACGAGCGCGGGCAGGTGGTGAAGGCGTTCGTGGTGCTGAAACCGGGCTATGAGGCCGGCAATGAGCTGGTCGTGGCGCTGCAGCAGTTCGTGAAGGCCAATATCGCGCCCTACAAGTATCCCCGTGCCATCGAGTTTGTCGAGGCGCTGCCGCGCACCGAAACCGGCAAGCTGCAGCGGTTTGCGCTGCGCAAGATGGCCTGAACCGGCAACAAGGAAATTCCATGGCAGCCCCTTTCATCAGCCAGGTCGAAGTCCGCTTCCGTCATTGCGATCCGGCGGGCATTGTTTTCTACCCTCGCTATTTCGAAATGATCAATGACTTTGTCGAGGAGTGGTTCGACAAGGGCATGGGGTTGCCGTTTCATGCGCTGCACGTGGAGCGGCACATCGGTACGCCGATGGCGTCGGTGCAGTGCGATTTCAGCGCGCCCAGCCGCTGGCACGAGCGTTTGCGCCAGGTGCTGGAAGTGCAGCGCATTGGCGGCGCGTCGTTCAAGGCGCTGGTGCGTTTCGAGGGGCCGGATGGCCAGTTGCGGTTGTCGGCGACGCTGACGATCGTGACGGTGGATTTGCGGACGATGAAGTCCATGCCGCTGCCTGCGGATCTGCGGGAACGCATGCAGGCTTATCTGGTTCCCGCGGCGTAAGCGGCGGGGATCGTTTGCTTTTCTTAAATATAGGATGACGTTATGAAGATTCTGCAACCGCCGGATTGGATGGCGCCCCGGGGCTATTCGAATGGCGTGCTCACCGAGATGCAGGTGGGCAGCAAGCTCGTGTTCGTGGGCGGGCAGGTGGGGTGGAATGGCCAGCAGCAGTTCGAGTCGGACGATCTGGCCGATCAGGTGCGGCAGACGCTGGCGAACATCGTCGCGATTCTGGCCGAGGGCGGCGCGAAGCCTGAGCATATCGTCCGGATGACGTGGTACGTGACGGATAAGGACGAGTACGTGGCGGCATATCCGGCTATCGGCAAGCACTACCGGGAGTACATCGGCCGGCATTTTCCGGCGATGACGGCGGTGGAAGTGGCGGATCTGGTTGAGGATCGGGCCAAGGTTGAGATCGAGGTTACTGCTGTGGTGCCGGCGCAGTAATTGCCGGTTGCTCCTGGGCGCCGAGGGTCAGCTTGATTGCTGACCTTCGGTGCTTTTTTTGCGGTCATGGCGTTCTTGAGACGCCCGCCGCGACGGTGGCCTGGGGTGCGCGGGGCTGCGATTGCGGTCCGGAGCCTTCGCTCCGGACTGCCCCGTCGTCATCCTCGTCCTCGCCTTCGGCGACTCCTACGGATTCCCTCGGGCTTATCGACGCCCCGCGCACCCCAGGCCACCGCCGCGACGGGCTCGTTCAGTCGCTGTTGACGTCAGCTGGGACAGACGGTGTGCGTAGGGTTCTGTTCGGCGTCAGCGTAGCGCTGAAGATCTTGGGGCGCCCGCCCCATGCCGGCCGCGCGGGCGGCCTTGTGGGGCTTGAGTTGCCTCGTGCCTGGTCGATGTAGTCACCCCTTCACCCGCCGTGTCTCGCGCGGCAATTCCCCGAAACGTTCGCGGTAGTACTCCGAGAACCGTCCCAAATGCCCGAACCCCACGCCCAACGCCACTTCCGTGACGCTGGCGCCTGTGCCCGTCCTTAACCGGTTCCTGGCCTCGTCCAGCCGCAGCGCGCGCAGCGCGTTCATGGGCGTGGTGTTGCGGTGCTCCTGGAACAAGCGCGTCAGCGCGCTGGCGCTGGCGCCGGCGTGGCGGGCGATGTCGGTCAGGGTGAGGGCGGCGGCGAGGTGGTCGCGCATATAGGTTTCGGCGGCGCTCAGGCGGCGCGGGACGGCGGGGGCGATGCCGGCGTGCGCTTGCCAGCTGTTGGGCTGGTTGTAGAGCAGGTGCAGCACCAGCGTGTCTTCCAGGTGTTCGAGCCAGGCCGCGGGCGGGCGCGGGGCGCCGTCGTCCAGGGTGGGCAGCAGGTGGATCAGGCTTTCGACCATGCTGCGCCAGACGGCGCCGACGGGGTTGTCCAGGCGCAGGGCGGGGCTGAAGTCTAGCGGGCGGGTGGCGGCCTCGCCGAAGGCGCGCAGGCCGATGGCTTCGAGTTTGCCGCGGGGGATCTTGAGCAGCAGTTGTTCGCAGCCGGCTTCCCAGTGCAGCTTCAGGGGGCGGTTGGGGGCGATGACGGCGGCGCAGTCGGGGTCGGCGTCGACGCGGTCGTTGCCGCATTCGATACAGGCGCGGCCGCGCAGGGGGACCTGGACCAGCATGAAGTCCTGCAGGCGGTCGGGTTCGATGTGGACTTCGGCGCCGTAGCGCAGCGTACAGACCGTGAGCGAGCCGAAGCGGCCGCGGTTCAGTTCGGCATCGACGCGGCCACCTTTCCAGGTGAGGCGGTGTTCTTTGAGGGCTTCGGAGACCAGGGTGCGCGTCTCGTCCTGCTGGGTGGAGCTGAAGACGCGCCGTTTGAGCAGGGGCGCTAGCGTGAGTCGGGACCAGCCGTGCATGGATGCCTCCGGGACGGGAACGCTCCCGTGTTACTGCCGAGGGTAATTTAAACGTCAAGCACTTGGAATTAAGTGATTCCCGGATAAGGCTGACGGAATCCGGATAGAGGGCTGCCCTGGGGCGGCCTAATCTAGCCGGCAGGCCCTTCGCGTGTTGGTTGGAGGGCGGCGCCGCGGCGCGTAAGCTGGCGGCGTTGTTCGGCAGCATGCGTAGTCCGACGGCAGACGGGTTCTGTCAGCTTTCCGCCGGCGTGGCCTGGCGGGGATAACGGGGTGGCTCATGAATCGAAATCTATGGAGCCGGCGCGCGCTGGCTGCGCTGGTGTGCATGACGGCGGCGGCGGGCGCCACGGCGGCGGACAAGGTCAAGGTGGGCTTGTTGACCACCTTGTCGGGGCCGGGCGCGGCGCTGGGCAATGAGATCCGCGACGGCTTCAATCTGGCGCTGCAGCATACGGGCGGCAAGCTGGGCGGGTTGCCGGCGGAAGTGGTGGTGGCGGACGACCAGCAGAAGGCGGACGCCGGCCGTCAGGCGGTGGAGCGGCTGTTGAAGCGCGACCGGGTGGATGTGATGACGGGCATCGTGTTCTCGAACGTGCTGCTGCCGGTGATGCCCGCCATCCTGCAGTCGGGGACCATCTACTTGAGTACCAATACCGGGCCGGAAAACTATGCGGGCGCGGGCTGTAATCCGAATTTCTTCGCGGTCGCGTGGCAGAACGAGGATATCCCGGCCGCGATGGGCAAGTATGCCAGCGACCAGGGCTACAAGAGCGTGGCGCTGATCGCGCCGGACTATCCGGGCGGGCGGGAGTCGCTCAATGGCTTCAAGCGCTTGTACAAGGGCGGGCTGTCGGAAGAGATCTACACCCAACTCGGGCAGCTGGACTATGGCGTGGAGATCACGCGGCTGCGCGCCAGCAAGCCGGATGCGGTGTTCTTCTTCCTGCCGGGCGGCATGGGCGTGAACTTCATCAAGCAGTTCAATGGCGCCGGCCTGTCCAAGGAGATCGCGCTGCTGGCGCCGGGTTTCTCGGGCGACGAGGACACGATCGCGGCGGTGGGTGCGCCCATCGAGGGCATGCGCAATACCTCGCAATGGGCGCTGGAGCTGGACAACCCGGCCAACCGCAAGTTCGTCGAGGACTTCAAGAAGACCTATAACCGCAGCCCCACGCTGTATGCCTCGCAGGGCTATGACGCGGCCATGCTGCTGGATAGCGCGGTGCGCCAGACCGGCGGCAAGCTGGAGGCGGACGCGCTGCGTCCGGCGCTGCGGCGCGCGGATTTCAAGTCGGTGCGGGGTGATTTCAAGTTCAACCGCAACCAGTATCCGGTGCAGAACTATTACCTGCGCGTCGTCGAGGCGGGGGCGGGGGGCAAGCTGTCCAATAAGCTGTCGGGCACGGTGCTGACCCAGTACCAGGACCCTTTCGCCGCAGCCTGCCAGATGAAGTAGGGCGGACATCCCCAATAAGGAGATACGTATGACCCAGAACATTACGACGCGCGAAGTGACGGTGGCCTCGCATGACGGCAAGTCCTTTGGCGCCTATCTGGCCGTGCCGGCGTCCGGGCATGGCCCGGGCCTGGTGCTGTGCCAGGAGATCTTCGGCGTGAACGACTTCATGCGCCGCGCGGCGCAGCTGTTGGCCGAGGAAGGCTATGTGGTGCTGGTGCCGGACCTGTTCTGGCGCCAGCAGCCGGGCATCCAGCTGACCGACGGCCCGGCCGACATGCCGCGCGCCTTTGAGCTCTACCAGGGCTTTGACGTGGAGCTGGGCTTGCAGGACATCGCGTCCACCATCGCTGCGCTGCGCGGGCTGCCCGAGAGGCAGGGGGGGGTGGGCGTGCTGGGCTATTGCCTGGGCGGCAAGCTGGCCTATCTGGCTGCCTGCCGCACCGATGTGGACGTGGCTATCGGCTACTACGGCGTGGGCATCGAGAACAGCCTGGACGAGGCATCGGAATTGCGCGGCCGGCTGGTGCTGCACATCGCCGAGCAGGACGGTTTCTGTCCGCCGGAAGCGCGCCAGCGCATCCTGGAGGCGCTGGGAAATAAGCCTGGAGTACAGATCTACATCTATCCGGGCATGGATCACGCGTTTGCGCGCACGGGCGGAGACCACTACGACAAGCCTTCTGCGCTGATGGCGCATCAGCGCAGCATGGCGGCCTTGCAGCGCGCCATCGGGCCGGAGTTCGACTATTCGTATCTGTGGGATAAGCACTGCGAATACGAATTCGGCACGCGTGACGTGGCGGCGACGATGGCCACCATGGTGGCCGAGCCCTATGTGAACCATATCCCCACCATGACAGGGGGCGTGGGCCATAAGGAACTGAGCCGCTTCTACCAGCACCACTTCGTCAACAGCAATCCGCCGGACACGCGCCTGGTGCCGCTGTCGCGTACGGTGGGCGCCACGCAGATCGTGGACGAGTTGCTGTTCTGCTTCACGCACACCACCGAGATCGATTGGCTGCTGCCGGGGGTGAAGCCCACGGGCAAGTACGTGGAGATCCCGTTGATCGCCATCGTCAAGTTCCGCGGCGACAAGCTCTATCACGAGCACATCTATTGGGACCAGGCCAGCGTGCTGGTGCAGGTGGGCCTGCTGGACCCCAAGGGCTTGCCGGTGGCGGGCCGCGAGACCGCCGCCAAGCTGCTGGATGAGACTCTGCCGTCGAACACGCTGATGACGCGCTGGAAAGAAAGCGAGAACAAGTAGGAGCCCGACATGTCATACACCGAAGAGCAATTGGCCGCGATGGTGCGCGGCGACAGCGTGCACCGCGGCGTCTATACCGACCCCGCTATCTTCGATCTGGAAATGCAGCGGATCTACGGCCGCGCCTGGATCTACGTGGGCCATGAAAGCCAGGTGCCGAAGGCGGGCGACTATCACACCACGCGCCTGGGCGACCAGGACGTGCTGATGGTGCGCGCCACCGACGGCCGCGTGCACGTGCTGTACAACCGCTGCCCGCACAAGGGCGCCAAGGTGGTGGCCGATGGCGAAGGCTGTGTCGGCAAGTTCTTCCGCTGCCCCTACCATGCCTGGACCTTCAAGCTGGACGGCAGCCATCTGGGCGTGCCGTTGAAGCAGGGGCTGGAGGGTACGGCTTACGATCCCGCCGATCCGTCCTTTTCGATGCGCCGGGTGGCGCGGGTGGAAAGCTACCGCGGCTTCGTGTTCGCCAGCCAGGCCAAGGAAGGGCCGGCGCTGGAGGACTTCCTGGGCGGCGTGCGTTCGTCGATCGACAACCTCTGCGACCGTTCGCCGGTGGGCGAAGTGGAGGTGGCTGGCGGCATCTTCCGCGTGATGCAGCGCTCGAACTGGAAGGTGTTCTACGAGAACCTGCACGACACCATGCACGCCCGTGTCACGCACGAATCTTCCTATGCCGCGGCCCGCGACGAGGCCAAGGAAATGGGCGAGATGCCGCTGGAGCTGCACATCATGGACGGCAACGGCGAACCCTACGAGTTCTGGGAAAAGCTGGAGCTGCGCGCCTACGCCAACGGCCATGGCTACATGGAAGGCATTTTCAATCCGGGCGCGGCCGAGCGCGACCCGGTGTCGCGCGCGCATTTCGAAACGTTGACCGCCGCCTATGGCGAGACGCGCGCCCGCGAGATCCTGGGCATGAACCGGCACAACACGGTGATCTACGGCAGCGGCTCGCCCCACACGGTGTTCCAGCAGTTCCGCGTGATCCGGCCGATCGCCGTGGACCGCACCATGATCGAGATCCAGACCTTCCGCTGCAAGGGCGCGCCGGACGGCGTGTTCAAGCGCGCCATGCTGTACGCCAACGTCATCAATTCGCCCTCGTCCAACGTCATGCCGGACGATATCGAGCTCTACAACCGTTGCCAGGAAGGCAACGCCACGCGCGGCGGCGAATGGGTCAGCATGCACCGCTACCACGGCAGCGACCGCAGCGACGCCGACGGCATGGTGTCGGTCAACGGCACCAGCGAATTGCCCATGCGCAACCAGTTCGACGCCTGGAAGACCTATATGGAAGCCGGCCCAGCCGCCACGGAAGCGGCCGCCGCCACCGGAGACCGCTCATGCTGCTAGACCTTGATTTCGACGTGAGCACTGAAGGCCTGTCGCCGGCCGAGGTGCCGGCCGACGCCTACCACCGCATCGCGCAGTTCCTCTACCGCGAGGCGCGCTTGCTGGACGAGCGCCGCTACGATGATTGGCAGGCGCTGTGGGCGCCGGACGGCATGTACTGGATGCCGCGCGTGCCGGGCCAGCAAAGCCCGTACGACCATATCTCGCTGTTCTGGGAAGACCGCATGCTGCGCGACGTGCGCATCCGCCGGCTGGAGCATCCGCGCAACTGGTCGCAGCAGCCGCCGACGCGTAGCGCGCGGCTGGTGGGCGCGGTGGAGATCGAGGGCGTGGACGCCGGCGGCAACCTGGTGGTGCACTCGACCTTCCAGATGACGGAATGGCGCAAGCGCCAGCCGCGCCAGCTGGCGGGCCGCTACACCCACAAGCTGGCCGCCGAGGGCGACAGCTGGCGCATTCGCATGAAGCGGGTGGACCTGGTCAATTGCGACGACGTGCACGACGTGTTCGAGGTGTTCGTGTGACGGCGGCCGACGCCGCGGTGCTGGCGCTGCACTTCCAGAACGACGTGCTGCACCCCGAGGGCAAGATCCGCGTCGGCCTGGACGCGGACAGCGGGGCGCGCCAGCGCCTGCTGGACAACGCCGCGGCCCTGCTGGCCGGGGCGCGGGCCCACGATCTGCCCATCGTGCACGTGCGCATCGCCTTTCGCCCGGACTACGCCGACCTGATGGCCAACTGTCCCATCTTCCGCAACGTGGCCGCCATCGGCGCGGTGCCGGAGGGGCAGTGGGGCAGCGCCTTCTATGAGGGGTTGCAGCCGCTGGCCGGCAGCACGCGCGAGTTCGTGGTGAAGCACACCCGCATCAGCGCCTTCTACGGCACGCCGCTGGAAGAGACGCTGCGGCTCTTGGGCGCGCGCCGGCTTGTGGTGGCGGGAGTCGCCACGCATTCGGTGGTGGAAGGCACGGTGCGGCACGCCGCCGACATTGGATTCGAGGTCATGGTGGCGCAGGACGCCTGTGCTTCCGCCGACCCGGCGGTGCACGACGCGTCGCTGGCCAGCATGCGCCTGATTGCGCAAACCGGGCCGGTGGCGGAAGCTGTGCGCTGGGCCGCCGCGCCGCATTGATCGAGGATTCATCATGGATTTCACAGGCTTTCCCGGGCTGGCCGGCAAGACCGCCATCGTCACCGGCAGCACCCAGGGGCTGGGCGCGGACATCGCGCGCGGGCTGGCCGCGGCCGGCGCCAACGTGGTGCTGGTCGGGCGCAATGCGGAGGCTGGGTGCGCGCTTGAAGAGGAACTGGACGGCCGCGCGCTGTACTGCGAAACCGACATCGGACAGGACCGCCAGATACAGCGCTGCATCGACGCGGCCGTGGCGCGCTTCGGCCGGTTGGACATCCTGGTCAACAACGCTTGCCAGTACACGGACCGGGGCCTGGCTTCGTCGCGCGAGGAATGGCACAGCACGCTGGACACCAACCTGGTGTCGGCCGCCATTTTCACGCAGTTGGCCGCGCCCTTGCTGCGGCGCGGCGGGGTGGTGGTGAACATGGGCAGCACGGGCGGCAAGTTCGGCGCGGCCGGTCGCGCGCTTTATCCGGCGTCCAAGGCGGCGCTGCTGCAGATCACCAAGAACTTCGCGGTGGAGTTGGCGCCGGCTGGCGTGCGGGTGCTGGCGGTGTCGCCCGCCTGGACCTGGTCGCCGTCGGTGGAGCAGTTGTCGGGCGGTTCGCGCCCTGTGGCGGACGCGGTGGGGGCGCATTTCCATCCGCTGGGGCGGGTAGGGTCGGGCGAGGAGATCGCCGCGGCCGTGTGCTTTGCCTGCTCCGACGCGGCGTCGTGGATGACGGGAGTGGATATACCCGTGGACGGCGGCTTTTCCATCCTGGGGCCGGACCGCGGCATCTCGCCGCGCGCCTGGTTCAAGGAACTGGCGCCCTGAGGGCGCCGGCGGGCGGCGTCAGCGGATGACGATCTGCCCTTCTTCCACGGCGGCCTTGCCGCCGATCTGGTCTTCCAGGAATTCCTGCACCTTGTTGCCCACCTGAATCGTCACGCCGCTGCAGAAGCGGCGGCTTGCCCGGATGGTGGCGCTGGCCAGCGGCTGCAGGTCCAGTACCAACTGGGCCTCCTCCGCGTCCAGCGTCAGCAGATCCTGACTCAGCTTGACGTGGGTGTTGCGGGCGCGATCGGCCACGTCGCCCGGGGCGCGCTGGGGATTGGCCTTCAGGAACATCAGCAGCTGTTCCAGCTTGGATTTTTCCTCGTGCATCTTCTGGCGCTTGCGCGCCAGCGCCGCGCGCTTGATGTCCGCGTGCGGGTCCAGGCCGGCTTGCACCAGCGTCGGAATGCCCGAGGGCGAGCCTATGGTGCCGGCGCGCACCGCCTGCATGGCGCGGGTCTGGCCGCCGGTGATGGCGCTTTGCTGGGTGTTGGGAGGGCCGACATTGACGCTGCCGCCGGTCGCGATGCTGCTCTGGCGGACCTCGCGTTCCACGTCGACGTCCTTGCCCGCGCTGATGACGGCGTTCTCGATGAACTTGGCGCGCAGCGCGCCGCCACAGACGATGCGGGCGGTGCGGGCGGCGGCGGCGGCGTCCTGCAGGGCTTCGGCCAGGCCGATGATGCCGCCCTTGACCGTCACGTTGCCGCCGGCCTCGACCAGCGCCGCCTCCATGGTGCCGTTGACGACCACGTCGCCTGTCACGTGGACTTCCATGGTGGCGGCGATGTCGCCGCGCACTAGCAACGAGCCTTCGAAATGGATGTTGCCGGTGCTGAGGTTGACGGCGTCCACCTCGACCATGGGGTTGACCTGCACGCCGTGGCTGACCAGGGTGGGCGTGCCGGCGATGGCGGCGCGCAGCAGCAGCGGATCCTCGGGATCGACGACGGCGCCGGCCAGGTCGCTGGCGAACGGCGTGTCGGGCAGTTCGTCGGGCAGGATCGGTTCGCCCAGCACGGTGGCGCCGTCCACGCCGGGCAGGGGCGGCGTGCGCCGCATCAGGGGCATGCCGGGCGTTACCAGCAGCAGGCTGCCCAGGTCGCGGTAGTCCACCTGGGCCAGTTCGTCGATGTCCTGGCCGCGCGGCTTGAGGCGGTCCAGCAGGCTTTCGAAGCGCGTCGGCGTGCCCCGGGTGGGCGGCGTGCCGCGGGCGATCTGCGTGGTTTCGCGGCGGCCCTGTGTAACGGCGTCGATCAGTTCCTGTTCCAGGATGCCGTGGACGATGCCGCGCTCGGCCAGCACCTGGCGCACGGCTTCCAGGGTGACAGGCTTGCCGCCCTTGGGCGGGAGCAGGGTCAGCAGGGCGGACATGCGCGCGGCGTCCAGCTCCAGTTCAAGCGAGCCGTCGATGACTTGGCCGACCGGGGCCTGCACGGTTTCAGTGGCGTGGCGGCACAGTTCGATGAAGGTCAGGACGGCCTGGCTGTCGAGCGCTTCGGCGCCCCAGCCTTGAGCGACTGCTGCGGCCGCCAGGCTGTCCCAACTGGGCAGGCCGGCATTGGCGTGGGGACGCGGCTCGGCGTCATCGTCGGCGACAGCGATGCTGGTGTCGGCATCGAGGGCGGCGGTGCCGTCGATCTCGGCCGCGGCGGCTGGCGAGGCGGGCGCAGTGGCGGAATCCGCCGCATCGGGACGCGCAGGCGGCGTGTAGACCGCCGTCAGGACGTTGGTCGTGGCGTCCAGCGTCAGCTGGAGCGTGTTTTCTGCGTCCATCTTGCCTCTCCAGCCCGACGTTGTCCGCCAGGTGAAATTATTTGGTAATCATAAGAAATATTAAGTCATATTCTAGCGCAAGGGCATCAGGCTACTGGAAAGTAGGTGGGGCAAATTCCGCCGCATGCCCTAGTTCTGGCCCTGTTTGCCCCAGTTTTCTCCCGGGATGGCAACCGTCCGGCCAGGATTAGGGCGTCGGTACTAGCGACAAAACGGCGTTGCCGCAGCAGCATAGGAACTCGATTACGGAGCCCGATCCCATGCACCGCCATCCCCGTCCCGTCCTGCCCGCCCTGCGCGCCCTTCTGGCGCGCGCCGGCGGCATGGCGGCGCTGGCGGCCGTCGTAGGGGGCGTGCTGGCGCTGGCGCCCGTCAGTCCGGTCCAGGCGGCCGACATCTATCGCTACAAGGATCCTTACGGCGTCTGGCGGTCCATGAAGGTACCCACGGGCTACGCCAAGTATTACAAGCGGGCGCAGGCCAGGACCGCTTGGCGCGGCAACAGCATGAAGGTCTGTCTGGAATGCGAGCCCAAGTCCGGCGACGGCGCCCGCCTGGTGACGTTGACGTCCGCGACGCGCGCGCAGCGCTGGGGCGACCTCAAGGTGCCGCAGGCACACGACGGGCTGATTGCGCGCGCGGCCCGCGAGTCTGGCGTGGACCAGGCGTTGATAACAGCGGTGATCGCGATCGAATCGGGGTTCCGCAGCGATGCGCGCTCGCCCAAGGGGGCGTTGGGCCTGATGCAGCTGATGCCGGCCACGGCTGCGCCGCTGTTGTCGGTGACGGACGTGGAGACGGCGCTGGTGGATCCGGCGACCAATGTGAACGCGGGTTCGCGCCATTTGCGCCGGCTGATCGACCAGTATCCAGGCCGGCTGGATCTGGCGCTGGCGGCCTACAACGCAGGGGAAGGGGCGGTGCGCAAGTACGACGCCGTGCCGCCCTATGCGGAAACCCAGGCATACGTCCGGGATGTGACGGCCTTGTACGAGCACTACAAGGCCCCGTGAGGGGAGCGGCCGCGGGCCGGCTCCCCGGCGTCGCTACATCGACGCGAAGACCTTTTCGGCGATATCCAGCGTGGACTTGATCACCGCGTCGTCGTGCGTGGCCGAAACGAAGCCCGCTTCGAAGGCGGACGGCGCGAAGTGTACGCCGTGGTCCAGCATGGCGTGGAAGAAGCGATTGAACGCCGCCGTGTCGCAGGCCGAGACCTCGGCGAACGAGGTTGGCACCTGGTCGCTGAAGTAGATGCCGAACATGCCCCCCACCGAATCGGCCGAGAAGGCCAGTCCTGCGGCGCGGGCGCGTTCCTGCAGGCCCTGGGCCAGCTTGGCGGTCTGAGCCGTCAGCTTGTCGTAGAAGCCGGGAGCGCCGATCAGGCGCATCGTGGCCAGGCCCGCGGCCACGGCCACCGGGTTGCCCGACAGCGTACCGGCCTGGTAGACGCCGCCCAGCGGCGCGATGTTCTTCATGATGTCGGCGCTGCCGCCAAAGGCGCCCACCGGCATGCCGCCGCCGATCACCTTGGCCAGCGTGGTGATGTCGGGCTGAACCCCGGTCAGGCCCTGCACGCCTTGCGGACCGACACGGAAACCGGTCATCACTTCGTCGAAGATCAGCAGCGCGCCGTGCTGCGTGCAGACGTCGCGCAGGCCTTCCAGGAAGCCCGGGGCCGGCTTGATCAGGTTCATGTTGCCGGCGACCGGCTCGACGATGATGCAGGCGATGTCGGCGCCGTGCTGGGCGAAGGCTTCGCGCACGGCGTCCAGGTTGTTGTATTCCAGGGTCAGCGTGTGCGAGACGAATTCCGGCGGCACGCCGGCCGAGCTGGGGTTGCCGAAGGTCAGCAGTCCCGAGCCGGCCTTGACCAGCAGGCTGTCGGAATGGCCGTGGTAGCAGCCTTCGAACTTCACGATCTTGGCGCGGCCGGTGGCGCCGCGGGCCAGGCGGATGGCCGTCATGGTCGCTTCCGTGCCCGAGCTGACCAGGCGCACCTGTTCCAGCGAGGGCAGGCGCGAGATCAGCACTTCGGCCAGTTCGATTTCCGCTTCGGTCGGAGCGCCGAAGGACAGGCCGTTGACGGCCGCTTCCTGCACTGCGCGCACCACTTCCGGATGCGAGTGGCCGAGAATGGCGGGGCCCCAGGAGCCGACGTAATCGATGTACTGCTTGTCTTCCGCGTCCCACACGTACGGGCCCTGCGCGCGCTTGATGAAGCGCGGCGTGCCGCCCACGGAGCGGAAGGCGCGCACGGGCGAATTGACGCCGCCGGGGATGCTGAGGCAGGCGCGTTCGAAAAGCTGAGCGTTACTGGACATGGCGTTCAAGGCTTGCGGTTGGAGTTGACGGAGTAGGGCGCGGAGCAGGCGGCCGCGGCGGCCCGGATGCTGGGCGCCTCGAAAAGCGCGGTGATGACGGCGATGGCGTCGGCGCCGGCCTGCGCCACCAGGGGCGCGTTGTCGGGTGTGATGCCGCCGATGGCGACCACCGCGGGACGCGGAGCGTCGCAATCGTCGGCCAGGCGGCGGGCTTCGGTCAGGACCGAGAGCGGCGCGCGCACGGTGTCGGGCTTGACGGTGGAGGCGTACATGGCGCCGAAGGCGATGTAGTCCGCGCCCGCGGCCAGCAGTTCCTGCGCGCGGCCCAGGTCGTCATAGCTGGAACCGCCCAGGATCAAGTCGGGGCCGGCTTCGGCGCGGATGCGGGCCAGGCTTTCGTCGTCGCGGCCGACGTGTGCGCCGTCGGCGCCCACCTCCAGCGCCAGGCGCCAGTCGTCATTGATCAGGAAGAGCACGCCGAGCTCGCGGCATAGCGGCGCCAGCGCGCGGGCCTGTGCGGCGCGCACCGCGTCGGGCACATTCTTGCGGCGCAACTGCAGCGAACGCATGCCGCCGTCGGCGGCCTGGCGCACCGCCAGCAGCAGGCGGTCGGTATCGTCCCATTCGGGGGTGACGCCGTACAGGCCGGAGGGGAAACGCAGCGCTTTCATCGGGCGGGAATCCGGTTGGGGATGCGCCGGCCCATGCCCGGCAGGAAGCTGGCGGCGACCGCGGTATCGGCATGCGCCAAGCCCTGGCGCACGGCTTCCGGCATTTCCAGGCCGCGCGCCAGCAGGGCGGCGATGGCGGTGGCAGCCACGCCGCCGGCGTCGCCGTTGCGGTCCGGAGGCGCCTGCCACGGCAGGATGGCGATCTGGCCGTTCGGGCCGAGCAGCATGTTGGCGTAGTGGCCGGGCCGCTGCGGGCTGCCCAGGACCAGCACCCATTCCGCGCCAGCCGCGACCAGGGCATGCATCGGCGTCGGTGCGTCCCCGATATCGATGTCACCGTCGGCATGCCACTGCGCCAGACGCAGGTGCTCGATGACCAGCAGGTCGGTTTGCGGCAGCACCAGTTCGAGGGTGGCGGCCAACAGGTCGTCGGCTTCGTCCTCGTCGGCGGCGTCGGCCGGCGGCTGGGCGCGCTGGCCCAGATGCAGGACCAGCGGCACCTGGCTGTAATCGGCGGCGACCTGCGCCGCGACGCTGGCAGTTTCCGCGGTGTATAGTCCGCCCACCTTGATGGCCTGTACGGACATGTCCTCGAGCAGGCAGCGCGCCTGGTCGTCCAGCAGGTCGGGTGTAACGGGATGGATTTCTTCGATGCCGGCGGTGTCCCGCACGGTCAGCGCGGTCACGGCCGCCAAGCCATGGCAGCCCAGGCTGGCGCAGGTGACGGCGTCTGCCGGCAAACCGTCGGAACCCGAGGGGTCGAGCGGACCGAAGACCAAAACGAGAGGGGGAGTAACGGGGGCCACGTGGACAGCGCTAGAGTAGGGGGCGCCCGGACTCATTTGCGGTGAATCAGGGGAACCCCTATTGGGTTTCGGTAAGATTGTCCCCATTCTAATGGAAGCCCCTCACCTTTGCCCTGACGCCGGGCAAGGGCCTGGAATTGATGTAAGAGAGAACTATGCGTACTTGGATGTGTTTGATTTGCGGCTGGGTCTACGACGAAGAGGCCGGCCTGCCCGACGAAGGCATTGCACCCGGCACCCGCTGGGAAGACGTGCCGCCGAACTGGGTCTGTCCTGAATGCGGCGCCCGCAAAGAGGACTTCGAACTGATGGAAATCTGAGGCCGTAGCGCCGACTTATTCCGCCAAGGCTCGTAAGATGGGGCTACGCCCCATCCTTCGCAACCGTGGGACGGACTGCCCCAGGCATGACGCTTGCCGGGTACGCGTGGCCTCCCCACGGTTCTTTCAGATTACCCATGTAGGGGTTGCCATGACGGAAAAACACCACGAAGACGCCACGACAGAGGCGGCCAACTTCGCCAACCAGTTCCTGATCGCCATGCCGGGCATGGTCGAGGGCAGCTTGGCGGGCTCGGTCATTTATGTCTGCGAGCACACCGAACGTGGCGCGCTGGGCCTGGTCATCAACCGGCCCACCGACCTGACGCTGGGCACCCTGTTCGAGCGCATCGACCTGACGCTCGAGATCGGTCCGGTGAAGGACACCCTGGTCTTCTTTGGCGGTCCGGTGCAGACCGACCGCGGGTTCGTGTTGCACGCGCCGGCTGGCGACTACAGCTCCAGCATCAAGCTGGGCGACATGGCGCTGACCACCTCGCGCGACGTGCTGCAGGCCGTGGCCGACGGCAAGGGCCCGGCCCGCATGCTGGTCACGCTGGGTTACGCCGGCTGGGGCGCGGGCCAGCTCGAAAGCGAGATGGCGCAGAATGCCTGGCTCAGCGTCGGCGCCGACGACAGCATCATCTTCGACGTGCCCCCCGAGGAACGCTATCCGGCCGCGCTGAAGCTGCTGGGCATCGACCCGGTGATGCTGGCGGGCGATGCCGGCCATGCCTGAAGAGACCCTGCTGGCCTTCGATTTCGGCGAGAAGAAGATCGGCATCGCCATCGGCAATACGCTGACGCGCCAGGCGCGTCCGCTGGAAATCATTTTCAGCGAAGTCCGCGAGGCGCGCTTCGGCCGCATCGCGGCGCTGTTGCAAGAGTGGCAGCCCCACCGCGTCGTGGTGGGGCTGGCGCTGGACGCCGAGGGCGGCGAACAGCCGGCCACGGCGCGCTGCCGCCGCTTCGCCAATCAACTGCACGGCCGCTTCGGCCTGGCCGTCGAACTGGTCGACGAACGCGGCTCCAGCATGGAGGCGCAGCGTCTGCTGGGCACCCATGCCGCCGACGACGCGATGGCGGCGGCCGTCATCCTGCAACGATACCTGGACACCCTGCCTGCGTCCTGAGGCGCGCGGTCCGGCCTGCCTATGCTCAATCCGCAACTCGATCGCCGCGGCGAACTGATACACCTGCTGACCACCGAAGGGCTGCCCCGCCGGCATGTCGAGCGGCTGCTGGACGCTGCGCGCGGCTTGGCGGCGGGCGAGGCGCCCGCCTGCCGGTCGTCCGCCATGCCGGTGTTCTTGTGCCTGCCCGATGAGGCCGCGCAGGACCGCGACGCCTTTGCCGCCGCCGCGCAGCGCCTGTCGCTGCCGGCGGTGACGCTGGACCCGCAGGCCGGCGACGCGCTGGCCGAAACCGTTGCCCGGCTGGCCCCGGGCTTGCTGGTGCTGCGCCATGGCGCCAGCGGCGCGGCGCATTGCGCGGCCGCGCATGCGGCGCCGGGTCTGCGCATCCTCAACGCGGGCGACGGCTGCCACGCCGACCCCTTGCCGGCGTTGGCGCTGGTGCAGGCCATGCTCGACGCCCGCCAGGATCTGACTAACCTGGCCGTGACGCTGGTGGGCGATATCCGCCATTCGCGCGTGGCGCGTTCCATCATCCATGCCATGACCACGCTGGGCGTGCCAGAAGTCCGCGCGGCGGCGCCGCGCACCCTGTTGCCCGACGGCCTGCCGCAGCTCGGCGTGCGCGCCTGCGCCTCGCTGCGGGAAGGCTTGCAGGACGCGGATGTCGTCATCGTGCTGCCCTTGCGCGTGGAAGGGATCAGCGGCGCGCTGCTGCCGTCCGCTCGCGAATACGCGCATACCTACGGTTTGACGCCGGATGCGCTGGCCGCCGCCCGCTCCGACGCGCTGCTGCTGCCCGCCGGCGCGCTGACGCCGGGCATCGAAACCGACGGCGACGTGTCGGCCAGCCTGACGCCCATCGAGGCGCAACTGGCGGATATCGAACGGCATTTGCGCATGGCCGCCCTGGACCTGCTGACCGGAGACGCGCCATGAGGCTGCATATCGCCAATGGCCGGCTGATCGATCCCGCCAACGCGGTGGACGGGCAGCACGACCTCTACGTTGCTGACGGCCACGTCGTCGCCGTGGGCCGCGAGCCCGACGGCTTTCACGCGGACCGTGCACTGGACGCAAGCGGGCTGGCGCTGCTGCCGGGCCTGATCGACTTGTCCGCGCGGGTATCGCAGCCCGGCGCGGCGGCGTTCGCGCCTTCCGAGCTGCGCGCGGCCCTGGCCGGTGGCGTCACCCGGCTGGTGCTGCCGCCGGATCCTGCCGCGCCGCTGGATGAACCCGGCAAGGCCGAGGCGCTGATGCGCCATGCCGAGCCGGGGCAATGCCGGATCCATCCGTTGGGCGCGATGACGGTGGGGCTGGCGGGCGAAACGCTGGCGGAGATGGGCTTGCTGGCCGAGGCCGGCTGTCTGGCTTTTGCGCCGGGCGAGCAGGGCATCGCCGACACGCGCGTGCTCTGGGGCGCGATGCGCTACGCCAGCGGCATGGGCCACGCGCTGTGGCTGCGGCCCCAAGATCCCTGGTTGGCGCGCGGCGCGGTTGTCGCCAGCGGCGCCTATGCCGAACGCCTCGGCCTGGAAGGGCTGCCGGCGCAGGCCGAAACCGTGGCGCTGCACACCATTTTCGAACTGCAGCGCGCCACCGGGGCGCGCGTGCACCTGACGAGGCTGTCCACGGCTGCCGGGCTGGAACTGTTGCGCGCCGCCAGGCGCGAGGGCCTGCCGGTCACGGCCGACGTGTCCGCCCACAGCCTGCATCTGACCGACGTGGACATCGGCTTCTTCAATACGGACTTCCGCCTGAACCCGCCGCTGCGCGGCCAGCGCGACCGCGACGCGATCCAGGCGGCGCTGGCGGACGGCACGGTCGATGCGCTGTGCTCCGATCACACCCTGGTCGATGACGCCGCCAAAGCCGTGCCGTTCCCGGTGGCCACACCCGGCGCCACGGGGCTGGAACTGCTGTTGTCCCTGGCCTTGAAGTGGTCGCGCGATTGCCGCCGGCCGCTGGCCGACGCGCTGGCGCGTGTCACTTGCGGCCCCGCCGCGGTGCTGGGCAAGATTGCGCCGCAGGCCGCATTGGCCGGCCAGTTGGGCGTGGGCGCGCCAGCAGACCTCTGCCTGGCCGACCTGGAGGCCGAATGGCTGGTGATGCCAGGCGCCCTGCAAAGCCGCAGCGGCCACACCCCGTTCGCGGGTATGATGCTGCCCGGCCGTGTACGCGCCACCGTGGTAGGTGGCAGCCTGGCCTGGGAGACTCCGGTTTGAAGCTGCTGCGCTTTGTCCTTAGGCTGTTCCTCGTGGTGCCCTGGATTCTCTTTGGCCTCTTGTGCGTGGGCCTGGTGTATCCCTTGATCGGCCCCAAGTCGCGCGCCTGGCTGAACCGCCGCTGGTCGCGCTGCCTGATGGCGTTCTGTGGCCTGCGGGTCGTCCTCAAGGGCGAGCCGCGCCTGACCGGTCCGGTGTTGCTGGTGGCCAACCACGTGTCCTGGATCGACATCTTCGTACTGAACTCGGCGCGCGCCACGTCCTTTGTCGCCAAGAGCGAGATCCGCAGCTGGCCGGTCATCGGTTGGCTGGTGGCCGGCGCCGGCACGCTGTTCATCGAACGCGGTCAGCGCCACGCGGTGCATGCGATGGGCGAATCCATGCAGGCCCGTTTCAAGCAGGGCGATGCGGTGGGGCTGTTCCCGGAAGGCACGACGACCGAGGGTTTCGAGTTGCTGCCGTTCCATGCCAGCCTGTTCGAACCGGCGCGTTCGGCTGCCATCGAGATCCAGCCCGTGGCCTTGCGATTTTTGCAGCATGGCAAGCGCAGCGGCTATGCGGCGTTCGTGGGGGAAGAGTCCTTGGTGGCGAATCTCTGGCGGGTGCTGGGGGTGACGGGGTTGGCCGTCGAAGTGGTGTTCTTGCCGCCGCTGGCGGCGCGGCATCCGGATGGCAGCCTGCCTACGCGGCTGGAGCTGTCCCATCAGGCGCGGGATGCGATTTTGAGCGTGCTGTAGCTATAGCTATAGCTGCAGTTGTAGCTGTAGCGCTTCGTAGGTCGTCCGTCGTCGCGGGCGGCGTGGCGGCTCGCGCCCACGATTGCGGTCCGGAGCGTTCGCTCCGGACTCCCCCGTTGTCATCTTCGTCAAGGCCTGCGGCCTTTCCTTCAGATTCCCTCGGGCGCATCGAGGTTGCGAGCCGCCACGCCGCCCGCGACGACGGACTGCTGTCGTCTTGGCTTGCTGCGTTGCTGGAGCCGTGGTTGGGGGCGAGTTTTGCGTGGCCCGCCGCGCGTGGCCGCGCGGGCGGCCACGCGCAGCATACGTTGTGTGGGGCGCGGGGTGTGTCTATACAATCGACTCACAAATCAAGGAGCCAGCATGTCCCTGAATTCTGACGCGCTACGCCTCTTCCTCGGCGTCGTGGACGCCGGATCCCTCAGCGCCGCCGCCGAGCTGCTGGGGCATACGGCGTCGGGCGTCAGCCGGGGCCTGTCGCGGCTTGAAGAAGAGCTCGGCGTCACCCTGCTCAACCGGACCACCCGGCGCATGGAGCTGACCGAAGAGGGCAAGCATTTTCTTCCCAAGGCCAGGCACATCGTCGCGTCGCTGGACGAAGCCGAGGACTGCATGCGCATGGTGCATCAGCGCCCCGCGGGCCGCTTGCGGGTGGATGCGTCGGTGCCAGTCATGTTGCATTGCGTGGTGCCGCTGGTGGCGGAGTTCCGGCGCGAGTATCCGGCGATCACGCTCGAGCTCACCAGCAACGACCGCATCGTCGACCTCATGGAGCACCGCACCGATGTGGCGCTGCGCATGGGGCCGCTGACGGACTCCACCTTGCATGCGCGTCCGCTGCGGCCGTCGCCGCGCTGGGTGATGGCCAGTCCGGACTACGTAGCCCGGCGCGGCGCGCCGGAGACGGTGGAGGATCTGGCCGCGCATGAGGTGCTGGGCTTCACCCAGCCCGAAAGCCTGAACGTCTGGCCCTTGCGCCACGCCGGCGGATCCAGCTATCTGGCGATGCCGACGCTGGCGACTTCCAGCGGCGAAACGCAGCGGCAGCTGGCGGTGCGCGGCGTGGGCATCGCCTGCCTTTCCGACTTCGTGGTGCGCGAGGACGTCAAGGCTGGCCGGCTGGTGAAACTGATGGAAGCCGCGCACACGGACTACCTGCAGCCCATGCACGCGGTGTATTACCGCAACACGCAGCTGTCGCGGCGCATCGCCTGTTTCCTGGACTTCCTGGCGGCGCGGATCTGAGTCCGCGCTGCGTTGCGGTTTGCGCCTGGGACCTGCGCAAGCTGGCCCCGGGCAGGCAGGTCCTAGGCGTGCAAGGCGCGGCCGAAGGCCGACAGCACCGATTCGTGCAGCGTTTCCGACAGGGTCGGGTGCGCGAACACCGTGTGCATCAGGTCTTCCTCGGTCGCTTCCAGCGATGCCGCCACGCCATAGCCGGTGATCAGCTCGGACGCTTCGGGGTGGATGATGTGCGCGCCCAGCAGTTCGCCGCTTTTCGCGTCGAACACCGTCTTCACCAGCCCCTGGTCCTCGCCCATGGCGATCGCCTTGCCGTTGCCGGCGAAGGTGAATTTGCCCACGCGGATGTCACCGCCGGTCTTGGCGGCGTATTCGCGGGCGCGGGCTTCGCTCATGCCGATGCTGGCGACCTGCGGATAGGAATAGGTGCAGGCCGGAATGCGCAGCGGATCGATGGGATGCGCGGGCTTGCCGGCGATGGCTTCCACGCACAGCACGGCCTCGTGGCTGGCCTTGTGCGCAAGCCACGGCGCGCCGGCCACGTCGCCAATGGCGTAGACGCCAGGTTCGCCCGTGCGGCACATACCGTCGGTGACGATATGGGTCTTCTCCACTTTGACGCGGGTCTGTTCCAGGCCCAGGTTCTCGACGTTGCCGATGATGCCGGCGGCGACGATGACACGGTCCACTTCCAGTTCGCTGCGCTTCCCTTGCTGGTCCAGCGTCACTTTCACGCCGGTTGCGGTCAACGAGGACGAAGTCACGGCGCACTGCGTCAGCACGCGTATGCCTTGCTTCTCGAAAGCCTTGCGGGCCAGCGCCGAGATTTCCGCGTCTTCCTGCGGCAGGATCTCCGCGGTCATGTCGATCAGCGTGACGTCCGCGCCCACTGCGCGGTAGAAGCTGGCGAATTCCGCGCCGATGGCGCCCGCGCCCACCACCAGCAGCGACTTCGGGATCTCGGCGGGGACCAGCGCCTGCCGGTAGGCCCAGATGCGCTCGCCCACGGGCAGCGCGGGCAGTTCGCGGGCGCGCGCGCCCGTGGCCAGGATGATGTGCTTGGCCGACAGCGTGTTGCCGTTGTCCAGTGCCAGGCGGCCGCCGCCCGCCAGCTTGGCGCTGGCGGTGAATACGGCCACGCCGTTCTTTTTCATCAGGTGCGCCACGCCCTGGCCCAGGCGGCCCGCCACCTTGCGCGAACGCGCCACCATGGCGGCCAGGTCCGGGCGCGCTTCGCCCGCGCCCGCCACGCCGTAGTGCGCGGCCTCGCGGCAGGCGCGCAGCACGGTGGCGCTATGCAGCAGCGCCTTGGTGGGGATGCAGCCCCAGTTCAGGCAGATGCCGCCCAGTTCGGCGCGTTCCACCAGCGCGACCGACATGCCCAGCTGGGCCGCGCGGATGGCGGCAACGTAGCCGCCGGGTCCGCCGCCCACCACGACGAGATCAAAGGTAGTCTTGGTCATGGCGGGGCTCACAGCAGGATGCGCACGGGGTTTTCGATCAATGTGCGGAAGGCGGCCAGCCAGCGCGCGCCCACCGCGCCGTCCACCACGCGGTGGTCCGCCGACAGGGTCACGGTCATGACGGTGGCGACGGCAAGCTGGCCGTCGCTGCCCACCACCGGACGCATCTCGGCCGCGCCCACCGCCAGGATGGCGGCCTGCGGCGGATTGATGATGGCGGCGAACTGGCTGATGCCGTACATGCCCAGGTTGCTCACGGTCAGCGAGCCGTCGGTGAATTCCTCGGGCTTGAGGCGGTTGATCTTGGCGCGGCCGGCCAATTCGACGATTTCGCCGGCGATGGCGGACAGCGGCTTGATGTCCGCGTCGCGCACGATGGGCGTGACCAGACCGCCATCGGTCGCCACTGCCACCGAGATGTCGGCGCCGGCGTGGTACTCGACGGCATCCTCGTGCCAGCTGGCGTTCACTTCCGGCACTTCGCGCAGGGCCAGCGCCGCCGCGCGCACGATGAAGTCATTGACCGACAGCTTGACCGCGCCGCCCTGGTTGGCTTGCGCGCGCAGGGCCAGCAGCGCGTCCATCCGGCAATCCACCGTCAGGTAGAAGTGCGGCACGTTCTGCTTGCTTTCGGTGAGGCGGCGGGCGATGGCGCGGCGCATGCCGCTGTGCGGCACGCGGCGCGCGGCCGGGCGGCCGGGCAGCGGCGCGGTTGCGGCGGCCGGAGCCCGGTCGCGGGCCGCTTCCACGTCGCGGCGCACGATGCGGCCGTGCGGGCCGGTGCCGGTTACGCCCAGCAGGTCCACATGCCATTGCGCGGCCAGGCGGCGCGCCAGCGGGCTGGCGAACAGGCGTCCGCCGGGAGCCGGAGCGCTGCCAGCGGCTGCCGGGGTCCGCGGCGCGGCTGCGGCGCTCGCCGAAGCAGAGGCGGCAGCGCTGCTGGCCGAAACCACGGTTGGGGCTGCGACAGGGGCCGGGGCAGCGCTGGCGGCAACTTCGGCCGCGGGCTGCGCGGCGCCGGCTTCGGCCAGCGCGCGGTCGATGGCCATAGCGTCTTCGCCCTGGACCAGCAGCACGCCGATCACGGTGTTGACCGGCACGGAGGCCGCGCCGGCCTGGACCACGATGCGGCCCAGCACGCCGGCCTGCTCGGCATTGATCTCGACGATGGCCTTCTCGGTTTCGATTTCCGCCAATGCGTCGCCCACGGCGACCGGGTCGCCTTCTTTCTTGAGCCACTGGTGCAGCGTGCCGCCCGAGGTGTCGGCCGCAACGGAGGGGAGCTTGATAAGGTGTGCCACGTTGTTCGTCCTATTCTGCGGCGCCGGCCAGGTCGGGCCGGTAGGTGGCGGGATCGTCGTATTCGACCAGTTCCAGCACATTGCCTTCGGGGTCACGGAAGAACGCCAGCCAGGTGCCGGGGCGCACTTCCATCGGCGCCGGCTTGCTGTCGAACACCACGCCCTTCGCTTCCAGTCCGCGCACCACGCCGGGCAGGTCGCGCACGATGAAGGTCAGGTAAGTGGCGCCCTGGCGGTCCAGGATGGCCGCGCCGCGCGCGGCGGCCTCGGGCGCGGCGGCGGGCTGCAACAGCTTGATGCGTTCGCCATAGCTGGTTTGCAGCCGCGCCACGTCATAGCCGTGGCGTGTCAGACCGGTGGCCTGGGCTTTGTCGGCCGGCACGCTGACGCGGTTGACGAGTTTCAGGCCCACCACCTCGGTGTAGAAGGCCAGCAGCGCGTCCAGGTCGGCGCAGCAGATGCCGACTTCCATCGGCACGGTCATGTGCAGGGAAGCGCTCATGCCTGTTCTCCCAGGTCGGCCAGCACCTCGGCCAGGCCGGCCATCACTTCCTCGGTATCCGCGAAGGCCGCGCGTTCCAGCACCTTGGAGATGCTGGGCGAGGCCTCGCCGCCGGTCACGCGCTTGACCGGCTGATCCAGCCAGTCGAAGTAGCGGCGCTGGATCTCGTCGGCCAGCATGGCGCCGTAGGACGTGCCGCGCGCGCCTTGCTCCACGATCAGCACGTTGTTGGTCTTCATGATGCTGGCGCCGATGGTGTCCCAGTCCAGGCTGGCGCGGTCCAGCGTGCGCAGGTCGATGACCTCGGCGTCCACACCTGCCGCTTCGGCGGCCTTGAGAGCGCGGCTGACCATGGACAGGTAGGTCAGGATGGTGACCTTGCCGCCTGCGCGGCGCACGCGAGCCTTGCCAAACGGAATGGCGTAGTCCAGGTCGTCCGCGGGCACCTCGCCCGAGGACGCATACAGGTCCACGTGTTCGATCACCAGCACCGGGTCCTTGGATGCCAGCGCGGTGTTCATCAGGCCCACGTATTCATAGGCCGTGGACGGCGCGACCACGCGCCAGCCGGGCGCGGTGGCGAAGATGCCGGCCGGATCCATCGAGTGCTGCGAGCCGTAGCCCGTGCCCATCGCGACCTTGGTGCGCAGCACGAAGGGCACGTCGATGTCGCCGCCGAACATGTGGCGGGCCTTGCCGATCTGGTTGAAGATCTGGTCCGCCGCGACCCACATGAAGTCGGGGTACATGAATTCCACGATAGGCCGGTAGCGGCCGTCCATGGCCAGGCCGCCGCCCAGGCCGGCGAAGGCGTTCTCCGAAATGGGGGTGCCCAGCACACGGTCGGGATACTTGTCCTTCAGGCCGCGCGTGGCACCGTTGGTGCCGCCCTTCAGGCGGTGCACGTCTTCGCCCAGCACCACCACGCCGGGATCGGTTTCCATGCGGCGGTCCAGCACGTCGGCCACCGCGTCCACGAACTTGCGCTCGGCGGATTGGCCGGCGTGGTCGGCGGCTTCCTGGTAGCGCAGGCCGGCCAGTTCCGAGCCGTCGCTGCGCAGGCCCACGTCGCGGAAGTCGGGACTGGGCCAGAGGTCGGCGCGCACGCGTCGCTTGCCGCCGTCGGCGGCTTCGGTCAGGCGGCCGGACACGTCCTTCATCACGTCCTTGCAGCGCTGGCGCAGGGCGTCCACTTCGGCTTGCGTGATCAGCTTGCGGGCGATCATCTCCGCGGCGATCTTGTCCAGCGGATCGCGGCGGCGCCATTGCGATTCTTCGTCCTTGCTGCGGTAGCCGAAGGCGCTGCCGGGGAAGGGGCCGTTCTGGTGGAAGAAGCGGTATACGTCGACCTCGACAATGGTCGGACCGTTGCCGGCGCGCATGTGCGCCACGGCTTCGGACATGGCCAGGTGGACCGCCAGCGGGTCCATGCCGTCCACCTTCCACGACGGGATGTTGAAGGCCAGGCCGCGCGCCGACAGGCGCGGTTCGGCGGTGGACTCTTCGACCGTGGTGGACACCGCGTAGCGGTTGTTCTCGATGAAGAAGCACAGCGGCGTCTTCCAGGCCGCGGTCAGGTTCATGGTTTCCAGTACCGAACCGATGTTCACCGCGCCGTCGCCGAAGTAGGTCACGGCGACGCGGTCGGTGCCGGCGTGCTTGTGCGCCCAGCCCGCGCCGGCGGCCAGCGGCACGCCGCCGCCCACGATGGCGTTGGTGCCCAGCGCGCCCGCTTCCAGCCAGCGCAGGTGCATGCTGCCGCCGCGGCCGCGGCAGTAGCCCTGGGCCAGGCCCATGATCTCGGCCAGCGTCTTCTGCAGGACTTCGTCGATGGCCGGCGTGAGCGGATTGCGCGGGTCCAGGCCCAGCGGCGCGACGTGCTGCAGCGCCTTGGCCAGGAACTGATGGTGGCCGCGGTGCGAGCCGTTGATCTGGTCGCCGGCGCCCAGCGCCAGCACCGAGCCGACCGCGCCGCCTTCCTGGCCCACGGAGGAATGCGCCGGGCCATGCACCATGCCTTCGGCGGCCAGCTCCAGCACGGCCTCTTCAAAGGCGCGGATCCAGTGCAGCTGCGTCAGCATGGTGCCGAGCAGGGCGGGATCCGCCTGTTGCCAGTCCTTGGCGTCTACCGTCAGTTGCCGCCAGGGCGCCTGGGGCTCGAGCGGTTGGTGGGTGGCCATGAGTGAATCTCCAGAGATGTGTATGTGTCTTGCGATTAGAGGTAGCTGTAGCGGCTCCAGCCGCCATCGGCCACCAGGGTGTGTCCGTTGATGTAGCCGGCCTGGCGCGAGGCCAGGAACACCGCCAGGTCGGCCATTTCGGCCGGTTGCGCCAGGCGTCGCAGCGGCGTGCGCTGCTTGAGGCGTTCGGGGTCCAGACGGCCGCGCGCGGCCAGGTCGCGCACCAGGTCCGTTTCCACGTAGCCCGGCGCCAACGCGTTCACGCGCACGCCCAGCGGGCCCCATTCCACGGCCAGGGTCTCGGTCAGCAGCACCACCGCGCCCTTGGTGGCGCAGTAGGCGGCGCGGTCGGGCGCCGCTACCACGCCGTACATCGAGGCCAGGTTGATGATGGTCCCGACGCCGGCGGGCACCATGCGGCGGCCGGCGGCCTGGGCGCACAGGAACACGCCGGTCAGGTTGATGTCCACGGCGCGGCGCCATTCGTCCACGGTGACTTCCAGCGTGGGCTTGTTGGCCGAGACGCCCGCGTTATTGACCAGTACGTCGATGCGGCCCCAGGCCTGTTCGACCTGTGCGAAGGCGCGCTCGACGGCGTCGGCGTCGGTGACCGAGGCTTGCACGGCCAGGGCTTCGCCGCCCAGCGCGGACAGGCCGGCGACGGCCTCTTCCAGCGCCGTGGTGTCCATGTCCAGCAGCGCCACGCGCGCGCCTTGCCGCGCGAACGCCTGCGCCGTGGCCAGGCCTATGCCCTTGGCGCCGCCGGTGATGACGACGCTTTGGCCGCGCAGGTCGGGATGGATGACTTCCGGGGTTTGGTCCACGATTTTTGCCTCTTAGCGATGTGTTTGCCGGCGCTCAGACCGCCAGCCATTCCTGGACCACGTCCTGGCGCTCATGCAGCTGCGCGGGCGGTCCTTCGAAAACGATGCGGCCGTGGCCCATCACGCTGACGCGGGTCGAGACCTTCAGCGCGATCGTCAGCTTCTGCTCCACCAGCACCACGGACACGCCGCGCTTGTGGATGTCGCGGATCACGTCGGCGATCACTTCCACGATCTTCGGCGCCAGCCCTTCGGTGGGCTCGTCGATCAGCATGACCTTGGGGTTGCCCAAGAGCGAACGGCACATGGTCAGCATCTGCTGCTCGCCGCCCGACAGGTTGCCGGCCTTGGTGCCGCGGCGCTCCTTCAGGCGCGGGAAGTAGTCGAACATCTGCCCGGTAGACCAGTAGGGCGCGTCGTGGCGTTTGGGCTGCTCGCCCATGCGCAGGTTTTCGTCCACGGTCAGGTTGGCGAACACCTCGCGCTCTTCCGGCACGAAGCCCAGCCCGGCGCGGGCGATCTCGAAGGGGCGCTTGTTGGTGATGTCGCGGCCTTCAATGGCGATGCTGCCGCCAGTCACGTCCACCAGGCCCATGATGCTCTTCATGGTGGTGGAGCGGCCGGCGCCGTTGCGGCCCAGCAAGCTCACGACTTCGCCGCGGCCGACGGTCAGGTCGATGCCGTGCAGGATGTGGCTCTTGCCGTAGTGGGCGTGCACGCCTTGCAGGCTCAGCAAGGGGGATTGCGTCGTCATACCGTTTCCTCTCCCAGGTAGGCTTCGCGCACGCGGGCGTCGCCGCGGATGTCGGCCGGCGTGCCGGTGGCGAGGATCTCGCCGTAGACCAGCACGCTGATGCGGTCGGCCAACGAAAACACCACCTGCATGTCGTGCTCCACGATCAGCAGCGTGCAATCGCGGGTCACGTCCTTGATGAGTTCGACCGTGTAGTCCACCTCGTGCTGGGACATGCCCGCCATGGGCTCGTCCAGCAGGATGACCTTGGGGCGCGAGGCCAGCGTCATGCCGATTTCCAGCGAGCGCTGCTCCGAATAGTTCAGGTCGCCGGCGGCGGTGTCCTGTTTGGCGGTCAGGCGCACTTTTTCCAGCAGGCGGTCAATGTCTTCGTTGACGGCGCGGTTGCGGGCGATGGGACGCCAGAAGTTGTAGACCAGCCCGTGCATGCGCAGCACCGCCAGCCGCAGGTTCTCGCGCACCGACAGGCGCGGGAACACGTTGGTGATCTGGAACGAGCGCGCCAGCCCCAGGCGGTTGATGCGTTCCGGCGGTAGGCCGCCGATGGCGCGCGAATGCAGGCTGATGTCGCCCGAGGTCGGCGCGAACGAGCCCGACATCAGGTGGAACAGGGTGGACTTGCCCGCGCCGTTCGGGCCGATGACGGCATGGCGCTCGCCGGCCTCGATCTTCAGGTTCACGCCGCGGATGATCTGCGCGTCGCCAAAGGACTTGCGCACGTCGGTCAGGGTCAGGATCTCGTGGCTCATTGTGCGGCCTCCGGCGCGGGAGCGGCTTGGGCGTCGTCGCGCCACAGGGCCAGCGCCCAGCGGCAGGCGGCGAGGCCCACGGCGAACAGCGCCAGCGGAATCAGCCAGGTCGACGGCGCCAGCGGCGCCCAGTCGTGGCCGAACAGCGGAATGTCGGGCCAGCCGGCCTCGGGGTTCATCGCCAGCAGCGAACGGTAATCGCGGGCGAACATGCGTTGCAGCAATTCCACCGTGAAGACCGTGGCGCAGGTCAGCAGCAGGCCGCCCGCCACCGACACCGCGGCGCGCGGCAGCCAGTTGCCCAGGCCGCGCTCGCGCAGCGAGCGGGCGGCGCCCTGCACCAGGCCGACCAGGCCGTCCGGCACGAACAGCATCACCAGCACGAACAGGATGCCCTGGTACAGCAGCCAGGAACGGGTGATGTCGGCCAGCGTCTGTGACAGGAAGGTCAGGATGGACGCACCCAGCACCGGACCGAGGAAGGCATTGACGCCGCCGATGTAGGCGAACAGCACCGCGTCGGTGGATAGCTTGACGTCGAACAGCACGTAGTTGCCGGCCTCGATGTTCAGCGCCTGCAAGCCCCCGGCGATGCCGGCGAACATGGCCGACAGCGCAAACACCAGGGTTTTGAGCGTGTGCGGACGATAGCCCAGATAGCGCAGGCGGTTGGCGTTTTCACGCAGGCCCAGCGTCAGCCGGCCCAGCGGCGTGCGCGTCAGGCCATACAGCGCCGCCAGCGACACCAGCACCCAGGCCAGCACCAGGAAATAGACTTCGATGTCGGAACCGAAAGTGAAGCCCCAGGCCGGCATGCGCATGGCGGATACGCCCGCCTCGCCGCCGAACACGCCCTTGAGGTGCGGCGCCAGCGCGTGCAGCAGTTCGGCCAGCGCCAGCGTGATCATGGCGAAGTACACGCCGGCGCGCATGGTGGCGAACCAGCCCGCGACCAGGCCGAACAGCAGGCCTGCCACGCCGCCAGCCAACGGCATCAAGGGCGTGGGCAGGAGTCCCGCGCCGCCCAGCGCGTTCATGGCGTGGATGGTGGCGAAGGTGCCCACGCCGAAGTAGGCGGCGTGACCGAAGGACAGCATGCCGCCCTGGCCGGCCAGCAGATTGAAGGCGCAGGCGAACAGCGCGGCGATCAGCATCTGCACTGCCGCCACCAGCTGGCCCGGGGGCAGCAGCCAGGGCAGCGCGCAGAGCGCGGCCACGCACAAGGCCAGGAGGAAAATTGTGGAAGCGCGGCGGGTCTGGCTCATGCCTGCTCTCCCTTCAGGCCCGAGGGCTTGACCAGCAACACCACCAGCATCAGCAGGAAGGGCAGGGTGGCCGCCAGGCTCGAGACCTTCACGGTCATCAGGCCGCCCACGCTCTCGGCCCATTCGCCGGCGCCGAACAGGCCGAACAAGGACGCCAGGCTGGCGTCGATGCCGACCGAGAACGAGCTGATCAGGCCGATCAGCAGCGAGGCGATCATCGCGCCTTCGAGCGAGCCCAGGCCGCCCACCACCACCACCACGAACACCAGCACGCCCAGTTCCAGCGCCATATTCGGATTGGTAGTGTAGAAGGCGCCGGCCACTGCGCCCGCCAGGCCGGCCATGGCCGCGCCCACGCCGAACACGCTCATGAACACCAGCGGCACGTTATGGCCCAGCGCTTCCGCCATGCGCGGACGGTAGATGGCCGAGCGCACCACGATGCCCACGCGGGTGCGCGACAGCAGCAGATAGATCACGGCGAACATCGCCAGCGACACGCCGCCCATCAGCAGGCGGTAGAACGGATAGTCCGCGTCGAACACGCGGAAGGCCGCGAAGTTGAGGAACTGCGGCACGCGGTAGTCGACCGGAAAGTCGCCGTAGAACAGCTTGATCAGCTCGGCCACGATGAAGGCCAGGCCAAAGGTCACCAACAATTCTTGCGCATGGCCGAACTTGTGGACGCGACGCAGGAAGTAGCGCTCCACGCCCATGCCGAGCAGGCCGGCGATAAGGGTGGCCAGGACCAGCGCGGCCCAGAAGCCGGTGACGGGCGTCAGGGTGTAGGCGGCGTACGCGCCTATCATGTAGAACGAGGCGTGCGCGAAGTTGAGCACGCCCATCATGCCGAAGATCAGTGTCAGGCCTGCCGACACCATGAATAGCAGCAGGCCGTAAATCACGCCGTTCAACAGCGAGACGGTAAAGTATTCCATGTCCGCTCCAGGATTCTTGCGCTAAGACGACGGACGTCTTGCGAGCGATTGCGCACCGGATTTTTCCGGCCCGCGCCGGGGGGTGCGCTTATTGGTTTGCGAGGGACCGCGATGCACTGCGCGCTGATGGCCGGCATGACGCCGGCCGATCATCACCGCGCGCAACCCATTAATTCGGCCGCTGCATCTTGCAAGTCGCCTGCGCCGGCGCCGACACCTCGGCCGCGGCCAGCACCTTGACGGGCTCGAAGCCCATGTCGGTGCCGTCTGCCTTGTATTTGGCGTTCTTGCCGACCCTGGACACCACCATCGGCAGCTGCACCTGATGGTCTTCGGCGCGCATGGTGTAGGTGCCCAGCGACGAGGTGTAGGTGACCTTCTCCAGCGCGCCGGCCAGTTGCGGCACCGACAGCTTGCCGTCCTGCGGCTGGACCTGCTTGAGCGCCTCGCCCAGGAAGCGGATGCCGATCACGGTCTGCGGCTCGGTGTAGCTGGGGTAGTGGCCGGTCTTGGCCTTGTAGTCCTCGGCGAACTTGGCGCCTTCCTCGCCCGCGGCCTCGATGTTGTAGGGGTGGGCGATGTAGTGGCCCAGCGCGACTTCGCCGGCGTTGGCCAGGTTGCCTACCTGGTCCAGGAACACCGTGGCGAAGCGGACCTTCAGGCCCGCGGCCTGCGTGGCCTTCATCAGCAGCAGCAGGTCGTTGGACCAGTTGCCGGTGATCACGGTGTCGGGCGTGGCCGAACGGATGCGCGCCACGTAGGGCGCGAAGTCCTGGATCTTGTTGACTTCGTGCAGCGTCTTGCCGACCACTTCATAGCCATACTGCTTGGCGAAACGCTCGGTGGCGCCTTCCATGTCCTGGCCCCAGGAGTAGTTCTGGTTGATGGCGTACACGCGCTTGCCCAGCGTGCCGTCGGCCGACATGACGGAAGCCAGCGCCTTCACGCGCAGGTCGGCGTTGGTGGCGAAGCGGAAGTGATAGAAGTGGCACTTCTGGCCGGTCAGCTCCAAGGCTTCACCGCCTACGTTCAGGAACACGACCTCCTTGCCGGGGTTGCGCAGGTTGTGCTTGCGCACATCTTCCGTCAACTGGCCGGAAATGGCCGACGACGAACCCTGCACCAGGATCTGCACGCCTTCTGCCGCCGCCGCGCGGAAGCGGTCGGAGGCGCCGACCGGGCCGCCCTGGTTGTCGAACTCGACCAGCTCCAGCGGCTGGCCGTTCCAGCCGCCGGCGGCGTTGATGCGGTCCAGCTCATATTTGACCGCGGCGCGGAAAATCAGGCCGGTCGAAGCCTGCGGGCCGGACAGCGTCTCGATCAGGCCGATCTTGACGGGCGCGGCCTGGGCCGATGCGGCGATGCCGGCCAGGCACAGCAGGCCGGTGGTGAAAGCCAATTTCATGCGTGTCTCCTCCGTGGGACGGGAGTGTGGTGAATTTGTGGATCAAGCACGCGCGCTGGCGGACAGGCCCCGGCGCGGTTCTTCTATGCCCAGGAAGCGGGCAATTTCGGCGATCTGTCCTTCCAGCATGTACAGGCCCGGATGCGTGCGACAGCCGCGCGCGGCGGCGGTGCGCAGCAGGGGCGTGTCGACGCGGCTCATCACGGCATCGGCGACGACGGTGCCGGCGGCAAGCGCGTCCAGCTGAAAGGGCAGGGGATCGGTGTCGTTCAGGCCCAGCGAGGTCGCGTTGATGGCGATGTCGCAGGCTTCGGGCGCGGCGCCGGCCACGCTGATGGCCAGGCCGGGGTATTGGCGGGCGAGATGGGCGGCAAAGGAGACCGCCTTGTCGGCGCTGCGGTTGTACAGGCGCAGGCTGGCGGGACCGGCGTCGGCGATGGCGCAGGCGATGGCCTTGCCCGCGCCGCCCAGGCCAGCCAGGTAGACATGGCGGCCAGCGGGATCATGGCCCTGGCTGCGCAGCCCGGCGACGAAGCCCAGCCCGTCGAAATTGCCGCCCGTGAGCACGCCTTCGCGCAGGCGCACCGCGTTGACCGCGCCGCTCAATTGGGCCGAGGGCGTCAGCGCGTCGCAAAGGGCGGCGGCGTTTTCCTTGTGGGGCACCGTCACCACGATGCCGCCCAGATTGGCCAACCCGCGGATACCGGCGAACAGGCCGGGCAGGCCGGCGGGGGCCACATGGAACGGGATCATGACCGCGTCCACGCCGCGCTCGCGCAGCAGGGCATTGAGCCGCTGAGGCGTCTTGACGTGCGCGATCGGGTCCGCCGCGATCGCGAAAACGGTAGTGCTGCCGGTGATTTCCACCTGTTTGTCCCCTGCCTGGGTAGCGGCTTGCCGCCGTGTCGTTGCCGACTCTCTTGCCTGAAAGCGCCAGTTGCTTTACGCTTTCGGAATAAGTTGTCAGGCAACTTTATTAAGTTGTCCGATAAATCATAGGGCAAGCGTTTTTCCCGTGTCAAGCGGCCGTTTCGGGAGTCCAATCGGAATTTCGGCAGCGGCCGGCCGGGCGTTTCAGCCCGCATACGTGTGCTTCAGGAGACAGAATGATTTCGTTCGAAGGAAAGGTTGCCGCCATCACCGGCGCAGGCAATGGCATCGGCCTGGCGACGGCGCGGCTGATGGCGGCGCATGGCGCCCGGCTGGTGCTGACCGACATCGACAATGCGCGCCTGGAAGAGGTCGCGGCCGAACTGGACCCCAGTGGCCAGCGCGTCTACACGCGTGCGCTGGACGTGTCGGCGTCTGCCGATTGCGAACGTGTGTTTGAAGCCGCAGCCAAGCATTTCGGCGGACTGGACCATCTGGTGCATTGCGCCGGCATCTACCCGGAGCAGCTGGTCAAGGACACCAGCGACGAGGCCTGGCGCACGCTGATGCGCGTGAACCTGGACGGCACCTTCTATGTGTGCCGCGCCGCCCAGCGCCACTTGCGCCACGATGGCTCCATCGTGCTGCTGACCTCGCTGGCGGCCCAGCGCGGCAGCTATGCGCACGCGGCCTATTCGGCGTCCAAGGGCGCGGTGCAGAGCTTCACGCGCAGCCTGGCCCTGGAACTGGCACCGCAGATCCGCGTGAACGCGGTGGCGCCGGGCATCATCGCCACCTCCATGACCCAGGACCTGATCGGGCAGAAGGGCGTGCAGTTGCTCGAAAGCACGCCGCTGCGCCGCTACGGCACGGCCGAGGAGATCGCCGGTTCCATCGCCTTCCTGTGCTCGCCGCTGGCGGGTTTCGTCACGGGCGAGGTCATGCAGGTCAACGGCGGCATCTATATCGCGTAAAGTCCCAGGATGGCGCGGCTGTCCATGCCGTGGCCGGCCTGCCAGGCATTCCCATAAACACGAGGCGGCGCCCTAGCGCGCCGCCTGCACGTTTCAACCATTCGACATGCAGCCCAACCAAGCACAGGATCCGCCGCGCGCCGCGCCCAAAAGTTCGCTTTCGGCGGCGCTGGGCGATGCGTTGGCGGAGCAGATCCGCCAGGGCGTGCTCGCGCCCGGCGATCGCCTGCCCACGGAAAAGCAGCTGACCGAAACCTACTCGGTCAGCCGCGCCGTCGTGCGCGAAGCGCTGGCGCGCCTGAAGTCCGAAGGCCTGATCACGTCGCAGCAAGGCAGCGGGGTGTTCGTCGACCCGAACTTCCAGAAGAACGCCTTCCGCATCGCCGCGCCCACGCCGGGCGACAACCAGGAGCTGGAACACATCCTGGAGCTGATGCTGTCCATTGAAGTCACCGCCGCGCGCTACGCCGCGCAGCGCCGCACCGACGCCGACCTGAAGAAGATGCGCCAGGCGCTGGTGGGCATGGAATATGCGCTGCTCAACGACAAGTTGGGCGACGAAGAGGACTACCAGTTCCACCATGCCATCGTGCTGGCCACCCACAACCCGCATCTGGTGGCCCTGAACGATTACCTGGAAGCCAATGTGCGCCGCGTCATCCGCAGCGCGCGCAACAACACGGCGCGCATGTATGCCGAACGCATGGCTGCGGTGCAGAGCGAGCATCAGGCGATCTTCGCGGCCATAGACGCGGGCGACCCGGATGCCGCCGGACGCGCCGCCGACCGGCATTTGCGCAATGCCGCGGATCGCCTGCGCCTGTTCCAGGCGGAACGGCCGGCGCCGGTCTGAGACGCCGGGCCGTTCGGCGGCCTGCGCAGCGCGGGCGCACCCTAGGCGAAAGTCTGCTCCATTTCGCGGCGGAACTGCACCGCCGTGGAGCTGTTGTCGTATTCCACGTCGCTCCAGCGGATCGCCTGCGATTGCCGCACCGGGTTCTTCAGCTTGACCTGGTGCGACAAACCCAGCGGCAGATAGCCCTCATCCACCGAATCGCGCGCCGGCATCAGCCGGCCGTATACCGTGTAGCCGCCTTCGCCGTCCAGGATCTGGCCGGCCGGCAGGTCGCGCTTGGCGGTGGCGACGACGTCGCCGTGCCAGCCGGCGGGCGCGCCGGTGGGTTCGCGCCGCAAGCCCACGCTGGCCACGCTGATGCCCAGTTCCAGGCCTATCAGGTGGTACGGCTTGTACATGGCGGTGTAGTTGCCGCTGGGGTCGGTGACCAGTCCATATTCCTTGAAGCAGCGGCGCACGTAGTCGCTGTCGGCGGCCAGGGTCACGTACACGCCCCAGCGCAGGTCGCGGAACACCGGGCGGCCATCGCGTTCCAGCGAGGAAATCACCTCGACCTGCCCGCGGTGGTGCAGGATGCCGCCGTTTTCGCGCGGACGCAGCACGCGCGCCAGGTCGTCCACGCCGCAGGGCGGAAAGTGCAGGCCGGAAGGCGAGGGCAGCAGCCCGGTGGCGTTGGAGACCGCAGCCATCTCGATGGCGCTCTTGGTGCCGTCCAGGAAGCTGTTGAACATCTGCGCGTTGAAGTCGCCCGCCGCGACCATTTCGGCGGTGAAGCCGTAATAGGGCCAGACGGTGTCCGGCGTGGACGTATGGAACTCGGGCAGGTACTTGGTGCCCTTGCCCGCGGCCATGACCTCGAAGCCGCTGGCGCGGGCCCAGTCCACCATTTCGCAGATCAGGGCGGGTTGGTCGCCGTAGGCCAGCGAATAGACGATGCCGGCTTCGCGCGCGCGCCGCGCCAGCAGCGGGCCGGCGAGCGCGTCGGCCTCGACGTTGACCATGATGATGTGCTTGCCGTATTCGCAGCAGGCCAGCACATGGCTGATGCCGGCGGCGGCCTGGCCGGTGGCGTCGATGACGATATCGACGTCTGGGCTGGCGATCACGGCGTGCGGATCGTCGCTGAAGTAGACCTTGCCGTTCTTCAGGGCGTCATTGGTGCTGCTGGCGTTAAGCGCGCTGGCCGGCCAACCGACCCTGGTGAGCGCCGCGCGGGCGCGGTCGGGCGCCAGATCGGCCACGGCAACCAGTCGCATCCCCGGCGTGCGCGGGGCCTGGCTCATGAACATCGCGCCGAACTTCCCGGCGCCTAGCAGTGCAACACGCAAAGGCTTATGGTCGGCTTCTCGCTGCTTCAGCAGGCGGTGCAGATTCATGGTGCAGGCTCCTCCAGGGTGGGGGGTACAGCAACACAGAATAGTCCCAAATTACGGCAGCTGAACAGGACTCACTCATCTGCCGTATACAGCTCTCCGGCCAGCACGTTGCGCCAGTTCTGCCAGGTGATGCGGGGGCGGTCCGACACCTCGCGGTTGTAGGGGGCGTCGAACAGGATGTGCTTCCAGCGCGGCTTCACCGCGCCTTCGATCAGCGGCTTGTCGTCGATCAGCAGATGGCCATGCACCAGCGTTTTGTCCTTGGTCAGGATCAGCCGGTTGGTGGCGTCGCGCCCCAGGTGCTTTTCCACCCACAGGTATTTTTCCGCCACGCAGTTCTCGAACTGCGACAGCGGCGAGGAGCAGATGCGCACGTCCATGCCCAGCGCCAGCAATTCCTTCACGGCGTCCAGCGCCCCAGGCACCGGCGGCAGGTCGCGGATGAAGCCGGGCGCCGTGTAGATGGCTTCGGCCATGCCGCGCAGCTCGGGGGCGTAGTCCTGGCGGATGTAGAAGGACTTGCGGTTCTCGAACGCCACGGGCGGGATGTCCGGATGGCGAGCGTGCCAGGCGTCGATGAAGGCGTGTTCGAAATCGGCGAGCACGCCGTCTTGGTCCAGCAGGATGATCATGGCGATCCCGGGGGGGTGGCAACTGGCTGATTGTGCCAGAGGGGGCCTCAGGCGTTCTGCGGCCGCGACTGCGCCACGATGCGGTAGCGGCTGCCGCCTGATTGCGATTCCGATGCCACCAGCACCATGCGGTCGTAGCGCCAGGGCAGGGGAGCGGGCGCCTCGGCGGGCGGGCTGGCGTGTTCGATGTTGCGCAGCAGGGTGACGTGCGGGCGGAAGGGCTGGGGCGGCGCGGTCAGGCCGAAGCCCGACAGCCAAGACCAGAGTTCATCGTGGGCGGCCTGCAGGCCCGCGGGCGTGTCGCCAGGGCCGGCCCACAGGATGCGCTGGCGGCCGAAGACGCCATAGCGGTCCAGGGTCATGTCCTCGGGCGCGAGACGCCGTTCGGGCGTGGCTGCGGCCAGCTCGTCGGCGAGCGCCGCGTCCACCGGCCCCAGGAACGCCAGGGTCAGGTGCAGGGTTTCCGTGCGCATGGCGCGTCCGCCGCAACCGGGCCGCGCCTGCTCTGCCCAGGCCGCGAGCTGGGCGGCCAGCGAGGGGGCAGGCCACAGGGCGAAGAACAGGCGGACGGTGGACATGCGCCGATTGTAGGGGCGCATGCGGCGCAATGCGCGTCGGCGCGGTTCAGTCGCCGGCGGTCTCGGCGCGGCGCCGGCGCGTCAGCGCGGTGTCGAAGCGTTCCACGCCGGGGCGGACCGGACGGTCGAAGCGTTCGACGCCGGGACGGGCCGGGCGGTCGAAACGCTCCACGCCGGGCCGGGTGAAGCGCTCGACGCGCTGCGGGCTTTCGGTCTTGGCCTGCACGCTCTGGGCGGCCGCCTGTTCGCGCTTGGCGATGATTTCCTCGGCGCGCTGGTGGTGCGGCGCCATCTTGCGGACCATCACCCGGCCGTCGCGCGGGAAGTAGTTGATGCGGCGCGCGTGCACGTCGCCCAGGTCCTGCGCCTTGACGGGAATGCCTTCGGTCTTGAGATAACTCAGCACGAACTGGCCGTTGCGTTCGCCGATGTTCATCTGCTGCATGGCGGAGAGCACGGCGCCGCCGCCGAACACCTTGGCTTCGAGCCGGTCGCGCACCGCGCCAGCCTTCAGCAGTTCGTTGATCAGCACTTCCATGGCGAAGGCGCCGTAACGCATGGTGGCCGAGGCGGGCGACTGCATGTCGCCTTCCGGCAACATGAAATGGTTCATGCCGCCCACGCCGGTGACCGGGTCATGGATACAGGCGGCGACGCAAGACCCCAGGACGGTCGAGATCATCAGGTCTTCGTTGGTGACGTAGTACTCGTTGGGCAGTACTTTCACCGCCTGACACTGGAACGCGCTGTCGAAATAGTGGCGCGTCGCACGGGCTTCAAGACGGGCGGCCATGGGACTCGATTAAGGGCAAGAACAGCGATTTGGACACGAAGGTGGCAGCTCGAGGCAGAAATGTATCAAAATATGTAAGAAAATGTCGCTTTATTCTTGCATACTCAAGCTTCCAGCGGGTGAACGGCTGTGTAACCGACGCAGGAATGTGTCCTGTTTTTGCCGCCCGGCCCATAGCCGGCCGCCCGCTGGCAGGCATGCAGGCATCCTACACAGGCGGGCGGAAGTCGTTCCCCGGATCACGGGGAGGAAGGGGCTTTATACGGAGCTTTAGGCGCGGCGCGTCAGAAACGCGTGCTGCGGGTAACCGACCACCGCGCCGACAGGGCGCCCAGGGCGGCCGAGGCGATTACCGCGCCGATCAGCACGGCCGGGCCGGGCAGGTGCAGGGCGAACTCGGCCCCGTAGCTGCGGGCCAGTCCGACCAGGGCGTCGTTCAGCGGCGACAGCGCGATCGCCGCCACGCCTATGGCCAGCAGCGAGGCCACCGCGCCGGACAGCGCGCCCAGGTACAGGAAGGGGCGCCGCACGAAGGATTCCGTGGCGCCCACCAGCCGGGCCACGCCGATTTCCTCGCGTTGCGAAAGCGCCTGCATGCGCACGGTGTTGAAGACGGTCGCCAGCACCACCACCGCCACGCAAGCGGCCAGGAAGCCCAGGCCGATGCGGGCAAAGCGCAGGATGGCCTCCAGGCGCTGCACCCAGGCGCTGTCCAGCTGCACCAGGTCGACATGGTTCCATTGCTTCCAGGACGCCGCCAGCTTGTCGGCCCGGCCGGCCAGGTTGTCGCCGTCGGCCAGCGTCACCACCACCGCATCCGGCAGCGGGTTGCCCGGCAGCACGGCCAGCGCCTGCTGCCACGCCGGGTTGGCGCGCAGATCCGCCAGGGCGTCCTCGCGGCCCACCACGCGCACGGCGCGGATGTCGTCCTTGTATTCGTCCTGGATGCGCTTGGCCACGTCCGCGGCGGCGCCCGAGGGGGCATCCACGCGCATGAAGACGGTGACTTCAGGGGTGACGGACATCTGGCGCGCCACCGGCTGGACCGAGACCAGGATGGCGCTGCCCAGCAGCGGCAGGGCCAAGGCCAGGGCCATGACCAGCAGGTTGGCCAGGGATGAGAACGGTTGCTTGATCAGGCGGCGCAGGGTGACCAGGAGCGCGTAGCGGTGTTGCCGCAGCCAGGCGTTCATGCGGACTCTCCCGGGTAGGCCCGGCCGGGCGCGGCGCCCGGCTGCCCGGTGCCGGCAAGTCCTGCGCCGGTCTCAGGCTGCGCCGTTCCGGCGCCCTGGGAGTCGGCGAACTTGCCCGGGTCGATGCGCAAGGTGCGGGTGGCGTAGCGCGCCATGAGGTCCTGGTCGTGCGAGGCGATCAGCGTGGTCACGCCGACGCGGTTGAAGTCGCGGAACACATTCATGATGCGCTGCGCGTTGTCGTGGTCGAGGTTGGCGGTGGGTTCGTCGGCGATCAGGATGGCGGGCCGGTTGACGATGGCCCGCGCGATCGCCAGGCGCTGCTGCTCGCCGCCGGACAGTTCGATCGGATTCAGGTCTTCCTTGCCGGACAGCCCCACCTTGTCCAGAGCGGCGCGGGCGCGCGCCGCGGCCGAGCCCCAGGCGTGGCCCGTGACCGCCAGCGGCAGCATGACATTTTCGAACGCTGTTCGATCGAACAGCAGGTGAGTGTCCTGCAGGATGACGCCCACGGCGCGGCGCAGGTACGGTCGGGCGCGGGCGGGCAGCTTGTCCAGCCGCTGGCCGTTGACCTGGATCGACCCCCGGCTGGCGGGCTCCAGCCCGCCGATCAGCTTGAGCAAAGTGGACTTGCCGGCGCCGGACGGCCCGGATACGAAAACGAACTCTCCCGCGCTCACGCGGAAGTTGATGTCGGCCAGGATATTGCGGCCGCGACCATATGATTTGAATACGTGCTGGAATTCGATCATGGCGGCTGTCAGATGAAGCCGCAATAGTAACTCGGGGACACTAAGGTGGCCTAAACCGCCTGGAGGAGGCGCGGATAAATCTTCAGGCGCAAGGTCTCCGGAAGCGTTTGTCCTGGCTCAAAGAGCGTCCCTTTTTTGTCGGGAAACAGCGTTTCATTTCATCCAGTGTCCCTATATTTCAAGGGAATTCCCGGATGCGCCGCGAGTGGCGCGGACGCTACCATCCGCCCCATACGTGGACCCAACCCGGCCTGCGTGCGACTTCGCTTTATCCCACACGGAGAACACGATGAAAGTACTGAAACTCGCTGCTGTCGGCGCCGCCCTGTTTGCTGCATCCGCGGCCGCCAATGCGGGCGCAACCTTCGATAACGTCAAGAAAAAAGGGTTTGTCCAGTGCGGGGTTTCGACGGGCATTCCGGGGTTCTCCATCGCTGACAGCAAGGGCGAATACAAGGGCATCGACGTCGATCTGTGCCGCGCCATCGCCTCGACCATGTTCGGCGACGCCACCAAGGTCAAGTTCACCCCGCTGAACACGCAGCAGCGCTTCACCGCCCTGCAATCCGGCGAAGTGGACGTCCTCACCCGCAACACCACCGTCACCCTGACGCGCGACACGACGCTGGGCCTGATCGGTGTGGGCGTGAACTACTACGACAGCCAGGGCGTCATGGTCTCCAAGGACCTGAACGTCAAGAGCGCCAAGGAACTGAACGGCGCCACCATCTGCGTGCAGCCTGGCACCACCACCGAACTGAACCTGGCTGACTGGTTCCGCGGCCAGAAGATCGAATTCAAGCCTGTCGTGATCGACAAGTACGACGAAATCATCCGCGCCTTCTCGGCCGGCCGCTGCGACGCCTTCACCACCGACAAGTCGCAACTGGCTTCCACTCGCACCACGCTCGAGAACCCGGACAAGTTCGTCATCCTGCCGGAAGACTTCTCCAAGGAGCCGCTGGGCCCCATGGTCCGCCAGGGCGACGAGCAATGGTTCAACATCGTGCGCTGGTCGCTCAACGCCATGCTCGAAGCCGAGGAATACGGCATCACCAAGGCCAACGTCGACGAAATGGCGAAGAGCCCCAACCCCAACATCCAGCGCATCCTGGGCGTGACCCCGGGCATGGGCAAGAACCTGGGCGTGGATGACAAGTGGGCCTACAACATCATCAAGAACGTGGGCAACTACGGTGAAAGCTTCGAAAACACGCTGCGCAAGAGCAGCGCGATGAAGCTGGAACGCGGCTTGAACGCTTCCTACAAGAATGGTGGCTTGATGTACGGCTGGCCGGTGCGCTAACACACGGCTGCCTGGAAAAACGGAGCCTGGCGCTCCGTTTTTCCTCTCCCGCCCGAGGGCGGGTGGCAGGAGTGGGTGGCGCGGCCTCGCCGGCTTCGCCGCCCGGTATTCCGACTTCTGTAGATTCACTCATGAATACTCCCAATAAAAGCGCGCCTGCATCGGCACCCCCCCGGCGTCTGAACTGGAACGATCCCGGGGTGCGCTCCGTGGTCTACCAGGTGCTGGCGCTGGCCGCGGTGGCCTGGGCCGTGTGGTTCCTGGTTTCAAACACGCTGCACAACCTGTCCGTGCGTAATATCGCCACGGGCTTCGGCTTCCTGCAACGCGAGGCCGGCTTCGCCATCGGCGAAACTCCCATCGCCTACAGCCCCTCCGACACATACGGCCGCGCCATCCTGGTCGGCCTGCTCAACACGCTGCGCGTGGCCGTCATCGGCATCGTGCTGGCGACGATACTCGGCACGCTCATCGGCATCGGCCGCCTGTCCAAGAACTGGCTGGTCGCCAAGATCACGTCGGTCTATGTCGAAGTGATGCGCAACGTGCCGCTGCTGCTGCAGCTGTTCTTCTGGTACGCGCTGATCACGGAAAACATGCCGGGTCCGCGCCAGGCGCACAATCCGTTGCCAGGCGTGTTCATCTCCAACCGCGGCCTGAAGGTGCCGGGGCTGGAAGGCAATTCGCTGGACTGGATGCTGGGCGGGTTGGGCCTGGCCATCGTGGCGATCATCTTCCTGGGCCACTGGGGCAAGAAACGCCAGGAGGCGACCGGCCGGGTGTTCCCGCTGGGCCGCGCCGCCATCGGCCTGCTCATCGGCCTGCCCATCATCGGCTGGCTGGCCAGCGGCGCCTCGCTGACCCTGGACATGCCGGAGCTCAAGGGCTTCAACTTCTCGGGCGGCCTGACCTTGTCGCCGGAGTTTGCTGCCTTGATGGCGGGCCTGGTGGTCTACACCTCGGCCTTCATCGCCGAAGTGGTGCGTTCGGGCATCCAGGCGGTCAATACTGGCCAGTGGGAAGCCGCCGGTTCGCTGGGCCTGCGCCGCAAGCAGGTGCTGCGCCTGGTGGTGCTGCCGCAGGCGCTGCGCGTGATCATCCCGCCGATGACCAGCCAGTACCTGAACCTGACCAAGAACAGCTCGCTGGCCGTGGCCATCGGCTACCCCGACATCGTGTCGGTGGTGAACACCACGCTGAACCAGACCGGCCAGGCCATCGAGGGCATTCTCATCATCATGGGCGCCTACCTCACGGTCAGCCTGTCGATTTCGATATTCATGAACTGGTACAACAAGCGCATCGCGCTGGTGGAGCGTTGATATGAGCAGTACTTCGCATATCCCCACCGAAGGGCTGCCGCCGCCCAGCACCCATGTGGGTTTCTGGGCATGGCTCAAGTCGCGCCTGTTTTCGTCGCCGCTGAACATCCTTATCACGGTACTGCTGGCCTGGTTCCTGCTGATGGCGGTGCCGGCGCTGGTGGAATGGGCCTTCATCAAGGCGAACTTCTCCGCGACCAACGCGCAGGAGTGCCGCGCTTCCGGCGGCGCCTGCTGGGCGTTCATCATCGAGAAGCACCGGCTGATCCTGTTCGGCACCTATCCGTTCGACGAGCAATGGCGTCCGCTGATCGCGACCGTCATCCTGGTGGCGGTGATCGTCTGCAGCGGCATCCGCCGCTTCTGGAACTGGAAGCTTGCTGTTATCTGGACCGTGGGCCTGACGGCCGTGGCGCTCCTGATGTGGGGCGGTGTGTTCGGCCTGTCCTACGTGGAAAATGCACGCTGGGGCGGCCTGCCGCTGACGCTGATTTTGTCCACGTTCGGCATCGCCTTCGCCTTTCCCATCGGCGTGCTGCTGGCTTTGGGCCGGCGCTCCAAGATGCCGGCCATCAAGGCGCTGTGCGTCGTGTACATCGAGCTGATCCGCGGCGTGCCGCTGATCAGCCTGCTGTTCATGTCCTCGGTGATGCTGCCGCTGTTCCTGCCGGAAGGTTTCTCCATCGACAAGCTGCTGCGCGCGCAGATCGCGATCATCATGTTCGCGGCGGCGTACATCGCCGAAACCGTGCGCGGCGGCCTGCAGGCGATCCCCAAGGGCCAGTACGAGGGCGCGGATTCGCTGGGCCTGAACTACTGGCAGCAGATGCGCAAGATCATCCTGCCGCAGGCGCTGAAGATCGTTATTCCTCCGCTGGTCAGCATCTTCATCGCGCTGTTCAAGGACACCTCGCTGGTGGTGATCATCGGCATCTTCGACCTGACGCTGGCGGCCAAGGCGGCCTTGTCCGACGCGGCATGGCGCGGATTCGGGGTGGAGGCGTACCTGTTCATTTCGCTCATCTACTTCGTCTTCTGCTTCTCCATGTCCAAATACAGCCAGGCGCTGGAAAAACGCCTGGCCACGGGGCACGCACGCTAGAACTTTGCAGCGCGTCCGCCTCGGGCGGGCGCGCACCGCGATACTTACGGGAGTACAGGCATGTCTGATGCCATCATCAAATTGCAGGACGTGAACAAGTGGTACGGCCAGTTCCACGTGCTGCGCAACATCAACCTGGACGTCGCGCCGGGTGAACGCATCGTGGTGTGCGGGCCGTCGGGCTCGGGCAAGTCCACCATGATCCGCTGCATCAACCGCCTGGAAGAGCACCAGAAGGGCCACATCATCGTGGACGGTACGGAGCTCACCAACGACCTCAAGCACATCGAGACCATCCGCAAGGACGTCGGCATGGTGTTCCAGCACTTCAACCTGTTCCCGCACCTGACGGTGCTGGAGAACCTGACGCTGGGCCCCATGTGGGTGCTGAAGAAGCCGCGCGCCGAAGCCGAGGCCACGGCCATGAAGTACCTGGAGCGCGTGCGCATCCCGGACCAGGCCAAGAAATTTCCCGGCCAGCTGTCGGGCGGCCAGCAGCAGCGCGTGGCGATCGCGCGCTCGCTGTGCATGAGCCCCAAGATCATGCTGTTCGATGAGCCGACTTCCGCGCTGGACCCGGAAATGGTCAAGGAAGTGCTGGACGTGATGGTCACCTTGGCCCAGGAAAGCGGCATGACCATGATCTGCGTGACACACGAAATGGGCTTCGCGCGCAAGGTCGCCAACCGCGTGATTTTTATGGACCGGGGCGAGATCATCGAGCAGAACAGCCCTGACGAGTTTTTCGACAATCCGCAGAACGAGCGGACCAAGCTGTTCCTGAGCCAGATCCTGCACTGACCAGAACAAGCACCTTCCGAACCGCACCCCAAAGGTTGGACGCCGATCCGACCTTTGGGGTGTTTTTCATGGGGCGGCCTGGCCTGCGGCGGCGGGTCTGTCGGGCAAACAGCCGGGGGTTCTGTTGGTATCTCTTTGTTACGCGATATTCCTCGCTGCGGTATGCTACTGACCGCTATTGATCCCAAGCGAGGAGAACAACATCATGACGCAGACCCCCCGCAGCGCTGTGCGCCGCGCCCTGTTGCAAGGCGCCGTGGCGCTGGCCGCCACCCTGCCTTTCGGCGCGCCCGCGCTGGCCCAGGCCACCGATTTCCCGACCAAGCCGCTGCGCTTTGTCGTGCCTTATCCGCCTGGCGGCCCGCTGGATACCATGGCCCGCATGCTGGCCGAGAAGGTGCGCGGTTCCCTGGGGCAACCGGTCATCGTGGAAAACCGTTCGGGCGCGGGCGGCAATATCGGCGCCGACCTGGTGGCCAAGGCGCCGGCCGACGGTTACACGCTGGTGATGGGCGCGGTTGCGACCCACGCCATCAATCCCTGGCTGTTCGCCAATTTGCCGTATGACCCGGTGAAGGATTTTGCGCCGGTGACCATCGTGGCTTCGGTGCCCAATGTGCTGGTGATGAACGTCGAGTTCGCGCAAAAGAACAAGATCGAGAAGCTGGCCGATCTGATCGACTACGCGAAGAAGAACCCGGGCAAGCTGAACTACGGTTCGGGCGGCAACGGCAGCGCTGGCCATCTGTCGGGCGAGCTGTTGAAGGCGCGCGCGGGGATCAATGTCGAGCACATTCCTTACCAGGGCGCGGCGCCTGCGCAATTGGCGCTGCTGTCGGGTCAGTCGGATTTCATGTTCGACAACCTGGCGGCTTCGGCGCCGCTGATCAAGGACGGCAAAGTGAAGGCGCTGGCCGTGACGACTGCCAAGCGTTCGTCGCTGCTGGCGGATGTGCCTACGGTGGAAGAGTCGGGGATCAAGGGCTTTGACCTGGGGACCTGGTTCGGGGTGTTCACGACGGGCGGCACGCCGGCGCCGGTGGTGGCCAAGCTGAACAAGGCTTACTCGGAGGCGATGCAGCAGGCAGATGTGAAGCAGCGCTTGCTGACGATGGGGTCTGAGGCTGCGCCGATGACGCCTGAGGCGTTTGCTGAATTCGTGAAGGGTGAGAAGGCGAAGTATCAGGAGATTGTGAAGATCTCGGGTGCTAGTTTGAATTGAGTTTCCTTGTCTGTTTTGATGGGCGTCTTGAGTTGCTTGCAGTATTGAGTTCTTGAGACGCCCGTCGCGTCGGCGGCCCGCGGTGTGCGGGGCTGCGATTGCGGTCCGGAGCGTTCGCTCCGGACTTCCCCTGCGTCATCCTCGTCCGCCTTCGGCTCCCTACGGATTCCCTCGGGCTTATCGACGCCCCGCACACCGCGGGCCGCCGACGCGACGGGCTCTGGCGGTTGAAACTTGACGTCAGCGGGGGCGATTGGCGTTCTTCTGGTTCTTGCCGATGTCTGTGTGGGGTGGCGTGTCTTGCGGGGCCCGCCCCAGGCCGGCCGCGCGGGCGGCCTTTTGGGGCTTATGCGGTGGCTTGCGTCGTGAGGGTGTGCGTCTTGCGGCGCGGCTTGTGATCTATGCTGAGAGTCCTTGCTTACTGACCAGGGGCCGTCATGCACCTACAAGCTGCCATTCCCATCCTGCGTATCTTCTCCGTGGAGAAGGCGCGCGAGTTCTATCTGGATTTCCTGGGGTTCGAGTGGGACTGGGAGCATCGCTTCGAGCCTGGCCTGCCGCTGTACGCGCAAGTGCATCGCGGTGACCTGGTGCTGCACCTGAGCGAGCACCATGGTGATGGCACGCCCGGATCCGCGGTGTTCGTGCGGATGCGGGGCGTGGACGAGTTCCAGGCCGAGGTAAACGCAAAGGGCTATGGCTATATGCGGCCGGGCGTGGAAGAGATGCCGTGGGGGCGGGTGATGGATGTCATTGATCCGTTCGGCAATCGGCTGAGCTTCTGCGAATCGTCCGACTAGACGCCCTAGACCCCCTATACGCCCAGATACCGCTGCGCCAGTTCCGGCTGCGCGGCGAGTTCCGCGGGGCTGCCTTGCCAGACGACGCGGCCTTTTTCGAGGACGTGGTGGCGGTCGACGAGCGTGGCCATTTCCTTCAGGTTCTTGTCTATCACCAGGATGGTCTGGCCTTCTTCCTTCAGGCGGCGCAGGCAGTTCCAGATTTCCTGGCGGATCAGCGGCGCCAAGCCTTCGGTGGCTTCGTCCAGGATGAGCAGGCGCGGGTTGATGAGCAGGGCGCGGCCGACGGCCAGCATTTGCTGTTCGCCGCCGGACAGGGTGCGGGCGGATTGGGCGCGGCGTTCCTTCAGGCGGGGGAACAGATCGAAGACGCGGCCCACATGCCAGCCCGCGCGGGTGTTGCGGGCGGTGGCGATCAGGTTTTCTTCCACCGATAGCGAACCGAAGACGCGGCGGCCCTCGGGTACCAGGCCTATGCCTAGCTGGGCGATGCGGTGCGGGGCCTGTCCCGCGATGGGCTGGCCGTCGAGCAGGATGCTGCCGCTTTGAGCGGGCAGCATGCCCATGATGGTTTTCACGGTAGTGGTCTTGCCCATGCCGTTGCGCCCGATCAGGGATACGACCTGTCGCGTGGCGATGTCCAGGTCCACGCCGAACAGCACCTTGCTGGCGCCGTAGCCGCCCTGCAGTTGTTTGACTTGCAGCATCAGTCCTCCTCGCCCAGATAGGCGGCGCGCACGTCGGGGTGATGGCGCACCTCGTCGGGCGTGCCGGTGTAGATGGTCTTGCCGTAGACCAGCACGGTGATGCGGTCGGCCAGCGCGAAGACGGCATCCATGTCGTGTTCGACCAGCAGGATGGCGTAGCGGCCCTTCAGCTCTTGCAGCAGTGCGGTCATGCGCTGCGATTCCTCGGCGCCCATGCCGGCCATGGGTTCGTCCAGCAGCAGCAGCGAAGCATCGAGCGATAGCGCCATCGCCAGTTCCAGCTGGCGCTTTTCGCCGTGCGCCAGTTCCGACACCCGCACGTGGGCGCGGCCGCCCAGGCCGACGCGCTCTAGCGCTTCTCTGGCGGGCTGCCGCAGCCGGGGCTGGCGGCGGGCGTTTTTCCACAGGTTGAAGCCGCCGGGGCTGTGCGCCTGCACTGCCATGGCGACATTGTCCTCGGCGGTGAAGGCGGGGTAGAGCTGGCTGATCTGGAACGAGCGCGCCAGCCCGGCCGCGGGCCGCTTGTGGGCGGGCATGCGGGTGATGTCATGGCCGTCGAGCAGGATGGCACCCGCGTCCGGCAGGATTTCGCCGCTGATCTGCGACAGCAGCGTGGTCTTGCCCGCGCCGTTGGGGCCGATGAGCGCGTGCAGTTCGCCGGGGCGGACCTGCAGGTTGACGCCCTGCGTCGCGCGTACGGCGCCGAAGGATTTCTGCAGTTCGCGGATTTCCAGCTTGGGGTGATCAGTCATGATGCTTGCCTCCCACCAGCCAGCCATAGACGCCGCGCTTGCCGAACAGCACCACCAGCACCAGCACGGGGCCCAGGATCAGCATCCAGTGTTCGGTCCAGGCGGTGGCGACCTGTTCCAGGCCCAGGTACACCGCCACGCCCAGCACCGGGCCGAAGATCGAGCCCATGCCGCCCAGGATCACCATGGCCATGAGTTCGCCGGACTTCTGCCATGCCGACATGTCGGGGCTGACGAAGAGCGCGTAGTTGGCCCATAGCGCTCCCGCCAGGCCGGTGCCCGCGGCCGACAGCACGAAGGCGGTAAGGCGGTAGCGCAGCGGCGCGAGGCCCAGTCCGATGCTGCGGCGCGGGTTCTGCTTGATGCTTTGCAGCGCCATGCCGAAGGGCGAGTTGACGATGCGGCGGCACGCCAGCACCCAGGCGGTCATCAGCGCCAGGCAGACGTAGTAGAAGGTGGTGGGGTTGTTCATGTCCAGGCCGGGCAGGGTATTGCGGGCGTCGATGGACAGGCCGTCGTCGCCGCCGTAGACCATCAGGCCGACCAGGATGAAGTACAGCATCTGCCCGAAGGCCAGCGTGATCATGATGAACTGCACACCCGAGGTGCGCAGCGACAGGAAGCCCACCACCAAGCCCGCCAGCGCGGCGCTGGCGACAGCCAGCGGCCACATCACCAGCGCGGCGTTGCTGCCGCTCCAGCCGAACAGCGTGTCGCCCTGGGCCAGGTGAAAGCCCGCGATGCCGATGACGTAGCCGCCCAGCCCGAAGAAGGCCGCATGGCCGAAGCTGACCATGGCGCCGTAGCCCAGGATCAGGTCCAGGCTGACGGCGGCGATGGCGTAGATGAGGAAGCGGGTCATCAGGTTGATCAGGAAGCTCTCGCCCGTGGCCGAGGCGATGGCCGGCACCAGGACGAATAGCAGCAGCCCGATCGTGTTGACGATGATTTTTCTGGTCATGGATATCGTTCCTATCGCTGCGCCGGCACCAGGCCGCGCGGCTTGAACAGCAGCACGATGGCCATCAGGATGTAGATGCTGGCCGAGACCAGGCTGGAGCTTGCCGAGTCCGACAGCTCCGGCGGCAGCAGCCGCGACATCCAGAACGGAATGTAGGCGCGGCCCAGCGCGTCGGTCATGCCTATCATCAGCGAACCCACCAGCGCGCCGCGCACCGAGCCCACGCCGCCCACCACGATGACCACGAAGGTGGTGATGAGGATGCGTTCGCCCATGCCGATTTCCACCGCCAGCAGCGGCGCCGCCATGACGCCCGCGAAGCCGCAGAGCAGGGCGCCCAACGTGAAGATCAAGGTGAACAGGCGCTGGATGTTCACGCCCAGCGCGTCGACCATCTCGCCATCGTCGGCGCCGGCGCGCACCAGCATGCCGACGCGCGTGCGGGAGATGAGCAGCCACAGCCCCAGCGCCACCAGCACGCCGGCGTCAATGAACGCCAGCCGCATCAGGGGATAGTTCAGCCCCGGCAAAATCTCCACGGAGCCCGACAGGAACGGCGGGATGTCCATGAAGGGCGGGCTGCGGCCGAACAGCACCGTGACCATCTCGTTGGTGAACAGCGTCAGACCCAGCGTGGCCAGCACTTGGTCCAGGTGGTCGCGGCGGTATAGATGGCGGATCACCAGCAGCTCCACCACCAGGCCGTAGAGCGCCGCGCCGGCCAGCGCCGCCAGCAGCGCAGCGACGAAAGAACCGGTAGCGGCGGCCGCGCTGGCGGCGCAGAACGCGCCGACCATGTAGAACGAGCCGTGCGTCAGGTTGATGACGTTCATGATGCCGAACACCAGCGTCAAACCGGCCGACAACAGGAACAGCAAAGCGCTGTACTGCAGGCCGTTGAGGACCTGCTCCAGGAACATCAGCATGGGGACTCCTTGTGGAGTGGGCCGGCAGCCGGCGGACTGCGCGCAATCCGCCGGGCGCGGCGCGGACTTACATCTTGCAGTCGACGGCGTGCACGTCGGTGTGATCGCGGGCGATGACTTTCAGGTTCTTGTAGACCAGCTTGCCGTCGGGGCCAGCCTCGATGTGCAGCAGGTACCAGTCCTGGATCGGATGCTGGTTGGGGCCGAACTTGAACTTGCCGCGCACGCTGGGAAAGTCGGCGCGGCGCAGCGCGTTGCGGAAGTCGTCGGCGCGGCCGGTGATGTCGCCATTCACGGCCTTCAGCGCCGAGCCGATCAGGTTGGCGGTGTCGTAAGCCTGCGCCGCATAGGCGGTGGGCGCGCGGTTATAGGCTTTGGTGAAGGCGTCGACGAAATGCTTGCTTTGCGGATTGTCGAGATCCGCGCTCCACAGCGAGCTCAGGTAGAAGCCCTTGCCTGCGTTGCCGGTCGCGGCCAGCATGCGGTCGTCCATCGAGTAGATGGGCGTGATCATGCGGATCTTGTCGGCCAGGCCGGAGTTGGCGAACTGCTTGGTCAGGTTAATGCCGGCGCCGCCCGGATGGAATTGGAAGATGGCGTCGGGATTGAGCGAGCGGATGCGCGCCAGCTCCACCGAGAAGTCGGCCTGTTCCAGCTTGGTGTAGATCTCGTCGGCGATCTCGCCCTTGTAGGTGCGCTTGAAGCCGGCGACGGCATCGCGTCCGGCCTGGTAGTTGGGCGCCATGATGACCACGCGCTTGGCGCCCAGTTCATTGGCGGCCAGGCCGGCGGTGTCGGCGTAGGAGTCGTTCTGGAACGCCACCGAGAAGTAGTTCGGGTTGCAGGCCTTGCCGGCGTAGTTGGAGGGGCCAGCGTTCAGGCTGACGTAGAATGCGCCGGCGTTCAGCACGGTTGGGCCGACGGCCGCCATGACGTTGGAGAAATTGATGCCGGTGAACAGCCGCACGCCGCCCTGCACCATCTTGTCGGCGATCTGCTTGGCGTTGGCGGGCTTGAGCGCGTCGTCCTCCACGCGCACATTGACCGGCACGCCGCCCAGCTTGCCGCCGCCTTCCTTCACGGCCAGCATGAAGGCGTCGCGCTCGTCTTCGCCGATGTAGCCGGCGGGCGTGGACAGGGTGCCGATGAAGCCGATGTCCACCGGCTTCTGCTGCGCGCCGGCCGCGAACGCGGCCAGCGCAAGCGTGAAGGCGGCGGCGCCGCGAATTGCGGTTTTTCTCATGGTTGTCTCCTTGGGTGCCTGCATTTTTTCTATTGAGAGGATTGCCCCGCGAGGCAGTTTTCCACCTTCCAACCGTACAGCCACTGCAACGCGTCGTAGAACTGGGACTGGCTGCGGCCGGTCCACAGCATGTTGCGCACGGTGCGTTCGACGCCCCGCGCGTGATACAGCCTGCCCATTTCCCGCGTCGACCACACCACCCGCGCGCTGCGCGGGATGCGGACGGATTCGTACAGGCGGAATGCGGCCTCCAGGTCGTGCCCGCAGTGCTTCACGGCCTCGCCCAGCGTCACTGCATCTTCCAGCGCCATGCAGGCGCCCTGGGCCATGTACTGCGTCATGGGATGCGCGGCATCGCCCAGGATGGTGACCCGGCCCTGGCCCCAGTGTTCCACGGGCTCGCGGTCGGCGGTGGCCCAACGCTTCCAGGACGTGGGGCGGTCCAGCATCTGGTGCGGACGCGGATGTATGCCTTGGAAGTAGGACAGCACCTCTTCCTTGCTGCCCTCGCGCACGCCCCATTCCTCCTGTTCGCGGCTATGGAAGGTCACCACCAGGTTGTATTGCTGGCCGCCGCGCAAGGGGTAGTGCACCAGATGGCAGTGCGGACCGGCCCACAGCACGGGGGCGTTGATGCGCAGTTCCTCGGGCATGTTGTCGCGCTCGACCACGGCGCGGTACACCACGTGGCCCGTCACGCGCGCGGGGTCGCCCACCATGCGTTCTCGGATCACGGATTTCACGCCGTCCGCGCCCACCACCGCGTCGGCGCGGTAGCGGTTGCCGTGCGTGTCGACCACTTCCACGCCCTGGTCGTCCTGCGACATGGAGGCGATCTGGGTAGAGGTGCGGAAGCTGATCAGCGGGTTCTGCTGCACGGCTTCCAGGATGGATAGATGGATGTCGGCGCGGTGGATCACGGCGTAGGGGCCGCCGAAGCGCTCGCGGAAGGCTACGCCCGTATCGATGCGCACCACTTCCTGGGCGTCGACCGCGTCCATCATGATGATGTGGTCGGTGAACACGGCGCGGCTGCGCGCGGTCTGGCCCACGCCCAGCGCGTCCAGCGCGGCGAAGGCATTGGGGCCGAGCTGGATGCCGGCGCCGATCTCGCCGATGTGGGCGGCCTGTTCCAGCAACTGCACCGCGATGCCTTGCCGGGTCAGCGCAAGTGCGGCGGCCAGGCCGCCTATGCCACCGCCCACCACGATCACCGATTTTCCTGTCTGCGTTGCGTTCATGTGTGGCCTCCGCGCCATTCAGTCCTGGCCGCCCAGGAACACGCCCTGCTTCACCAACTGCGTCTGCAGGGCGGGGATGGGTACGTCGCCCGGCGCGATGCCGGCGCGCAGCGCCATCGCGGCCGCCGTGCCTGCCGCCTCGCCCATGACGAAGCAACTGCCGCTGACGCGCGCGGCCGACTGGCCTTCATGCGTCATGGAGGCGCAGCGTCCGGCCACCAGCACGTTGCCGGCCACGCCCGGCGCGTGCCTGGGCACCATCATGCGGAACGGCAACTGGTTGTAGCCGCGCGATTCCGGAATCGGAGGCCAGAGCCATTGCACGTCGCCGGCCGTGTGCATTTCCAGTGGCCAGCCGTTGACGCCGATGCTGTCCGGAAAGTCGGCACAGCCCAGCACGTCGTCCTTGCTGAGGACGGCCTCGCCCACGATGCGACGGGTTTCTCGGATACCGAGTTGCGGCGCGATGTCCAGTACATAGGCGTGCTCGAAACCCGGCACCTTGGCGCGCAGGAAGGCGAGGTACTGCACGATCTGGCGGCGGCCTTCGAGCTCGCCAGCGGACAGGGAATTGGCGTCGGTGCCGTCGGCCGCGCTGCCGTCGGCGTTGGCCAGCTGGGTCACGTTGACCCGCCATTCATAATCATGCTTTTGCGGACGCACGATGGCGCCGCGGCGCGGGAAGGTGAATTCGCCGCTGGCCGCGGCCTGGTCCATCAGCTGCGGGATGGTCTTCCAGGCCTCCTGGGCGCGCGCGCCGTCGACGTTGCCGACCTTGAACATCAGCGTCGGATAGAGCATGCCGCCGTGCTCGTCGCCCTTCTCGAAGGGCAGGCCGCCCCACTGGGCGATGTCGGCGTCGCCCGAGCAATCGATGAAGATCCTGGCGCGCACCGCGCAGCGGCCGGACTTGGTTTCCAGGAACAGCGCGTCCACGCCGCCGTCCGCGCCGCGCGCTACGCCGGTAGCCAGGGCATGGAACAGCACCTGGGCGCCGCTGGCCTGGACCAGCCCGTCGGCGGCGCACTTGAAGGCCGAGATGTCGTAGGCCTGGGCGTGGATCTTGCCCAGGATCAGATGCGGATCGTTCAGCCCGTCCAGGGCGCGCATGCGGTCCAGCAACTCGTCCGTCATGCCGTGGACGACTTGCCGGATGTGGCCGCGGATGTTCGCATGCAGGCCGCAGAAGTTGGAAACGCCGGCCGCCGTGCCCATCCCTCCCAGGAAGCCATAGCGTTCCACCAGCAGCACGCTGGCGCCGTTGCGCGCGGCGCTGGCGGCGGCCAACAGGCCGGCGGGGCCGCCGCCCAGCACGACGACGTCATACTCGCCGTAGAGCGGGACCTGGCGGGCCGGTTCGGTGATGAGCATCCGATGTTCTCCTTGCTTGGATTGCGCCGCGCGGTTGGCTGTGGGTTACTGGCCCTTGATGCCCAGCTTCTTGATCAGCGGCTCCCAGCGCTTGAGCTCGTCGTCCATGTAGGCGCGGAACTCGGCGGGCGTGGTGGCGGCGGGATCCATGAACTGCGCTTGCAGGCGCTTGGTGACCTCGGGGTCGCGGATGGCCTGGATCAGCGCGTCGGACAGCTTCTTCTGGATGTCGGCCGGGACCTTGGACGAGATCACGAAACCGATCCACGCCGAGCCTTCGATGCCTTGCACGCCGACTTCGGCCAGCGTCGGGATCTCGGGCAGCAGCGCGGAGCGCTTGGACGAGGTGACGGCCAGCGCCTTCAAGCGTCCGTCCTTGACCATGGGCATGACGGCGATGGGCGGCAGCGCGGCGAACTGCGTGTCGCCGGACAGCAGCGAGGTCAGGGCGGCGGGCGACGAGGGATAGGGTACGTGGGTGGCGCGCGCGCCGGTCTGCTGCAGCATCAGTTCCACGGCCAGGTGCGACACCGTGCCGGCGCCGGTGGACGGGAAGTTGTACTTGTCCGAGTTCTTCTTCAGCGCGTCCAGCAATTGGCCGATGTTGGCTATGCCGGCCGAAGCCGGCACGACCAGCACGTTGGGCTGGTGCACGGCCAGCGTCAGCGGCGACAGGTCGGTGGCGGGTGCATAGGGCAGCTTGTCGAACAGCAGCGTGTTGTTGACCAGCGGGCCGGTGATGGACACGCCGAAGGTGTAGCCGTCGGGCTTGGCGTTGGCGATGGCAAAGGTGCCGATGTTGCCGCTGGCGCCCGGCTTGTTCTCGATGACGATGGTCTGGCCGAGGATGGCGCCGGCCTTCTCGCCGACGATGCGCGCTACTTGGTCGGGGCTGGAGCCAGGGCCGAAAGGCACGATGGCCTTGAGCGGCTGGGCCGGCCAGGCCTGCGCCTGCGCGGCTGCCAGCGGGGCCAGCGCGGCCAGTCCCAGGATCATTGCATGGACAGCGATGCGGCGCGCGTAGGGCTTATGCATGGGTGTCTCCCAGGTTCTTCATGGTGTTGAAGTAGGTTTGTTCGTTGGCGATGAAGGCAGCGACCATGGCGCGGTAGGTCGCGTCCACCACCTGGTCCAGATGGGCGAAGCCCTGGTTGTGGCGTTCGGCCAGCAAGCGCGCCTTTTCGAAGACCTGCGCCTGGCGGGCGGGGGCGCTCACCTGGAAGGCATCGCGCTTGAAGCGCGCGGCGTCCTTTACGTACATGGCGCGTTCGGCGATCAGGCGCACGATCTCGTCGTCCAGCCGGTCGATGTTGGCGCGCACGTCCGCCAGGTTGGCGCATAGGGGGCGGTAGGAGGGATCGGTATATTCGCGCAGCGGCGCGCCCTGGGTGTCGGGTTCCTGGTGGCTCACTTGGCGTAGTCCGGTTGCTGGGTGGGAGCGGCCTGCTGGAAGGCGGGCTGCGCATTGCAGTGTTCATAGACGCGCAGTGCGCGTGGGTAGGCGGACAGATCGCAGCCCATGCGCTGGGCGTTCGCTACCTGCGGCACCAGGCAGCAATCCGCCAGGGTGGGGGCGTCGCCGTAGCAATAGGCGCCGTGGCCGTGGCGCACCAACAGCGCTTCCACGGCCGTCATGCCCTCGCGTATCCAGTGGTGGTACCAGGCGTTCTTCTGTTCCTCGCTGGCGCCCAGCACGTCCTGCAGATAGCGCAGGATGCGCATGTTGTTGACTGGATGGATGTCGCAGGAGATGGCGTCGGACAGCTCCAGCACGCGGGCGCGCTCCAGCGTGCCGGCCGGGATCAGGCGCGGTTCCGGATGGGTGGCGTCCAGGTAGTCGATGATGGCCAGCGACTGCGACAGTTGGGTGTCGCCGTCGATCAGCAGGGGCACGCCTGCGGAAGGATTCTTGGCCACATAGTCCGCGGCGCGCTGTTCCTGCTTGCGCAGGTTCACGGGCAGATACTCGTAGGGCAGGCCCTTGAGCGCCAGCGCGATGCGCACGCGGTAGGAGGTCGAACTGTTGAAAAAGCTGTGCAGTTGCATGCGGTTTCCTGGCAGGTTCACACCATCTGCACGCTGAGCGTGCCCAGGCCGTCCACGCCGCCGACCATCTTGTCGCCGCGCACCACCGGACCCACGCCTTCGGGCGTGCCGGTGTAGATCAGGTCGCCGGCTTCCAGGCGGAAGTACTTGGACAGGTAGGCGACGGTCTCGGCGACGGACCAGATCAGCTTGCCGATGTCGCTTCTCTGCTTGTCGGCGCCGTTGACCTGCAACCAGATGGCGGCCTGGTCGATGCCATTGACCGTAGCGGCGGGATACAAGGGGCCGATGGGGGCGCTCAGGTCAAAGGCCTTGCCCAGTTCCCAGGGCCTGCCGGCTTCGCGCATCTTCATCTGCAGGTCGCGGCGGGTCATGTCCAGGCCCACGGCATAGCCCCATACGTGTTGCAGCGCTTGTTCAACGGGGATGTCGGCGCCGCCCTTGCCGATGGCGGCGACCAGTTCGATCTCATAGTGCAGATTGGCGGTCTCGGAAGGATAGGGCAGCGACAGCGTGCTGCCTTCGGCCACCGGCACCACGGCATCGGCCGGCTTGCAGAAGAAGAACGGCGGTTCGCGGTCCGGGTCGAAGCCCATTTCGCGGGCGTGGGCGGCATAGTTGCGGCCGACGCAATAGACGCGGCGCACGGGGAAGCTGTCCTGGCTGCCAGCGACAGGCACGGCGACGGGGGCGGCGGGATCGAAGACGAAAGACATGGGTCACCTTTGATGAATGCGGGGCGGAGCCTGGCATGGCCCCGGCCTGAAACGGAAGAAGAAGGAGAACGCCGGCTTCAGCCGACGCGCGCTTCGCGCCACACGCCCAGCGCGTCCTGCACGGGGCGGTCGGAGTAGCTGAACAGGGTGGCGTCGTCCAGCGCGGCCAGCTGCACGGGCTGCCAGGATGGGGCGACGAAGACGTCGCGCGGACCGAAATGGAATTCCTGGTCGCCGATGCGGGCGGTGCCACGGCCCTCGACCACGCTGTAAACGGTGGAGTCGGTGCTGCGGTACGTCTTGCCCTGGAAGCCGGCGGGCAGGAATTGCATGAAGGTCGCCATGGTCGGCATGGGATAGCCGCCGGTGGCCGGATTCAGGTAGCGCAGCTTCACGCCGTCCCAGGGGTCCAGTTCGCCATGGCGGTAGAGCTGGTCCAGCGCTTCGCGGCTGCGCTCGTAGGGGTAGTTGAAGATGGGCGAGGTGCCGCTGGCGGTCTGGTGGCGCACGGGCGCCATGTTGTGGCCGTAGCGCGCCATGCTGTCGCCCTCGGGGCGGGTCACGGGCTGCGTGGCCGAGGGATAGTTTTCGGCGAAGCCCGCGTCCAGGAAACGCAGCAGCGGGATGTCCAGGCCGTCCAGCCACACGACGGGCTCGCCGCCTTCGGCGGTCTCGGCGTTGCCATGGTCATGCCAGGTCCAGGACGGCGTGATGATGAAGTCGCCGGGATGCATGGTGGTGCGCTCGCCGTTGACCGCGGTATAGGCGCCGCGGCCTTCGACGATGAAGCGCAGCGCCGACTGCGTGTGGCGGTGGCTGGGCGCGATCTCGCCGGGCAGGATCAGCTGCAGGCCCGCATACAGGCTTTGGGTGATGCTGGCCTGGCCGGGCAGGCCGGGATTTTCCAGGATGAGCACGCGCCGCACGGCTTCTTCCGCCGTGATCAGCGAACCGGACGCCATGACGTCGTCGCGTACGTCTTCGTACTTCCAGATGGCGGGGATGCAACGCGGCGCGGGTTCGCGCGGCACCAGGTTGTGCAGCGATTCCCACAGGGGCGCCATGTGCTTCCTGGCGATGCGTGCGTAATAGGCGGCGCGATCCGCGCCGGGGGTGTGACCGTCGGGCATGCTTGTCTCCGGAATGTCCGGCTGGCGCCGGCTTCGCGTGGCCGCCGCTAGGTTCGCGGCTGGTCCTGATATGGAGACGATTATGCGTAAGGAGCTATGTGTTTTGAAATGAAATTATCTTATTATCCATATCAATAAGAATATACATAGACGAGACGAGGGCCTGCATGGACTGGACCCACCGGTTGCGCCTGCGCAATCTGAAAATGCTGCTCAGCCTGGCCCAGACCCGCAACATCAGCCATTCGGCGGCGATGCTCAACACGACGCAGCCGGGCTTGTCCAAGTGGCTGAAGGATCTGGAAGACGATATCGGGCTGCCGCTGTTCGAACGGCACGCGCGCGGCTTGCGGCCCACGCCGCATGGCGACGTGCTGATCACGCACGCCCAGCGGGTGGAAGCGCAGCTGGACCGCGCCAGCGCGGACATGGCGGCGCTGCGCGAGGGCGGCGGCGGCCGGGTGGTGATAGGCGCGTCGGGGGCGTCGGCGTCGGACACGGTGCCGCTGGCGGTGATGAAGCTGCTGGAACGCATGCCGCAGGCGCGGGTGAAGCTGGTGGAGGGCACGACCGATCTGCTGCTGGCGCAGTTGGCGCAGGGCGACCTGGACATCGTGGTGGGGCGTTCCGCGCCTGAGCATCACGACCCGGCCATCCGCTTCGAGGCCTTGTACCTGGAACCCATACACCTGGTGGCGCGGCCGCGCCATCCGCTGTTCGCGATCGAGCAGCCGTCCTGGCCGGATCTGCTGTCCTACCGTTGGATTCTGTGGCCCAAGGGCACGCCCATTCGCAATGCGGTGGACGCGGCGCTGGCCGCGGCGGGGCAGGCGCCGCCGCCAGACCATGTGGAGTCCAATTCGGTGACCATCAATCTCACGCTGATCAACAACAGCGACATGATCGGCGTGGCTTCGCACCGGGCGGCGCTGCGGTTTTCGCAGATGCGGGCGATGCGGATCATTCCGGTGCGTCTGTCGGGTTTCGGGTCGGTGGCGATGTACTGGCGCGAGGACGCGTTCAGGCCGATTGCGGTGGAGGAGGCGATGGCGGCGTTGCGGAGCACGGTGGCGGAACACGCGCCTGGCGCGGCGAGGTCTTGATGGACGCGCCGCGGGCGGGACTGAATGCGTTGATCGCGCAGTGCCGCAAGCTGGAGGCGGCGTTGCCGCAGCAGGACGGGCCGGCCATGTCGGCGGCGATGCATCGCTTCGTGGCGGAGATGGATGCGCGTCGCGCACCGCCGGGGATGTGGTCGCCGCTGGTGTTGGCGGTGCTGGTGATGACGGGCGGGCTGGGCGTGGGGATAGGCGTGCTGAGTCTGTTGCTGCGCGCGGCTGGGCCGGCGCTGGCGGCGTTTGCCTTGGTGCTGGTTTGCGCGGTGACGGCGCTGGCGTTGGCTATCGGGGTGGTGGCGTTCATGGGCGGGCACGCGTTCGGGCTGGTGGTGCTGAAGCGGCTGGCCTTGGGGTTGATCGCTATTGGGTTTCTGGGGGTGATTGCCTGGACGCAGGGGGATGTGCGGGCTGTCGGGCCTGTGGTGGCTTTGCTGGCGGGGTTGGGGGCTTGGCTGGTGCTTAATAGCAATGGGTTTTATGTGTTTGCTGGGTATCAGATGGCTCGTCGGTATGGAGCGTGGGGGGTGAGGGGTTTGTGGGGGCGTGTGGGCTCTTGAAGCGTTTGTTGCGTTCTTGTGGCGCCTGTCGAGTTCTTATGACGCCTGTCGAGTTCTTGTGACGCCTGTCGCGTCGGTGGCCTGCGGGGCGCGGGGCAACGATTGCGGTCCGGAGCGTTCGCTCCGGACTGCCCCTGCCTCATCCTCGTCACCGCCTGCGGCGGCTCCTTCGGATTCCGTTGGGCTTATCGACGCCCCGCGCCCCGCAGGCCACCGACGCGACAGGCTCCGTCGGTTGAATCTTCACGGGCGCTGGGCCGGTCAGTGTGCTTGGCGTTCTGGCCACGGATAGTGGGTGTTGGCGTGTCTTGCGGGGCCCGCCCCAAAAGGCCGCGCGGGCGGCCTTTTGGGGCATACGCTTTGGCTTGCTGTGGCGGTTGTGGTTGGTTGCGGTTGCAGTTGCCGTCGCTTTTGTTTTGCCCTTGCCCTTGCCCTTGCGGGCCTTGCTCTTTATTTGGCCGCCACCGTCTCCGGCGGCACCGGGTTCTCCCAGCCGCCGCCGATGGCGCGGATCAGGCCTACGGCGGAACGGGCTTGTTCGCCGTTCAGTTGTACCGAGACGCGCTGTTGCAGCAGCACGCTGCGGTCGGCTTCGATCACGTCGAGGAAGCTGATGGAGCCTTCGCGGTATTGCGTGTGCGAGAGTTTCGCAGCGCGGGCGGCGGCGTCGACGGCGGCGTCTTGCGCCTTGGTCTGGTCGGCCAGGATGCGCAGGTTGGCCAGGTTGTCTTCCACTTCGCGGAATGCGTTCAGTACGGTTTGGCGGTAGACGGCGACGTCCTCTTCGTAGACGGCGCGGGCGCGGTCCAGGCCGGCCTGGCGGCGGCCGCCGTCGAAGATGGGCATGGACAGCGCGGCGCCGACCAGCGGGCCTAGTAGGAAGGTGCGGCTGGACCACTGGAACAGGTTGCCCAGGTCCGAGGACTCGTAGCCGAAGGCGCCGGTGATGTCCAGGCGCGGGAAGAAGGCGGACTTGGCCGCGCCCACGCGGGCGTTGGCGGCGGCCATGGCGCGTTCGGCGGCGGCGATGTCGGGGCGGCGTTCCAGCAGGGTGGACGGCAGGCCGGCGGGGATCGATAGCGCGACCTTCTGGATCGGCTGCGGGGGCATGGCGAAGTCGGCGGGGGCGCGGCCCAGCAGCACGGCCAGGGCGTGTTCGGAGGCGGCGCGGCGGCGGTCGATGCCCAGGGCTTCGGATTGCGCGCTGGCGAGTTCGGCCTTGGCGCGGGCCAGGTCGAGTTCGCTGATGTCGCCGGCGTCGTAGCGGCGCTGGATCAGTTGCAGGGTGTCGGTGCGCAGCTTGACCGTCTGGCGGTAGAGCTGCGATTCGGCGTCCTGTTCGCGCACCAGGAAGTAGGTGGTGGCGACGTCGGCCTGCAGGGCCAGCAGCACGGAGCGATACAGGGCCTCGCTTTGCTGGGCGTCGGCGCTGGCGGCGTCGTAGGTGGAGGCGACGCGGCCGAACAGGTCGGCTTCATAGGACACGGCGCCTTGCGCGCGCCAGGTGGTGACCGGGCTGGTCGAGGTGCCGTCCGGCAAGCCTTGCGACACGGCCGAGGGGCGCTGGCGGTTGGGGCCGAAGGCGGCGTCCAGGTTGGGGAAGAAGCCGGCGCGGGCTTCGCGTTGCAGCGCGCGCGACTGGGTCAGGCGGGCGGCGGCGGCTTGCAGGTTCTGGTTGGCCTGCTGGGCTTCTTCCTGCAACTGGTTCAGGCCTTCGTCGCCGAATATCTTCCACCAGGCGCCGCGCAGCGCGTCTTCCGACGGCTCGGCGGTCTTCCAGGTGCCGGCTTCGGAGGCCGGCAGGGCGGCTTCCTTGAAGGCCGCGGGCACCGCGGCCGAGGGCCGTTCGTAGGTGGGGCCCACCGCGCAGCCGGCCAGCACGAGCAGGACGGCAAGCAGGGCGGAACCGCGGGTCAGTCTTTTGATCATGATGACTATTCTCTTGTGGGCGCCTCCCGCCGCGGGGGCGGGAGGCGCTGACTATGCTTCTTCTGGTCTGCCGGCTCAGGCCTGGTGTTGCGTGGAGGGCGGCGCGTTCGGATCCAGGTGCGGCACGCACACGGGAGCCTCGTGCGGTGCGGCCGAGTGCAGCGTCTTGCCGCCCAGCGTGCGCAGCAGCACGTAGAACACCGGGGTCAGGAACAGGCCGAACAGGGTCACGCCCAGCATGCCGAAGAACACGGCGATACCCATGGCCTGGCGCATTTCAGAGCCTGCGCCCGAGGACAACACCAGCGGCACCACGCCCATGATGAACGCGATGGACGTCATCAGGATGGGGCGCAGGCGCAAGCGGCTGGCCTCGATGGCGGCTTCCAGCGGGCTGCGGCCGTTCATTTCCAGTTCGCGGGCGAATTCCACGATCAGGATCGCGTTCTTCGCCGACAGCCCCACCAGCACCATCAAGCCGATCTGCGTGAAGATGTTGTTGTCGTTGCCGGTCAGGTAGACGCCCGTCAGCGCGGCCAGGATGCTCATCGGCACGATCAGGATCACGGCCAGCGGCAGGGTCAGGCTTTCGTACAGGGCGGCCAGCACCAGGAACACGAGCAGCACGCTGATCGGGAACACCCACAGGCCGGCGTTGCCCGCCAGGATCTGCTGGTAGGTCAGGTCGGTCCACTCCATCTTCATGCCGCGCGGCAGGGTCTCGGCGGCCACGCGTTCGGCCGCGGCCTGGGCCTGGTCGGACGAGTAGCCGGGCGCCGGACCGCCGTTGATGTCGGCGGCGGTGTAGCCGTTGTAGCGCACCACCATTTCCGGACCAAAGGTCTGGTTGACCGTGACCAGCGAGGACAGCGGCACCATTTCGCCGGCGGCGTTGCGGGTTTTCAGTTGCAGGATGTCGTCGGCGTGCGCGCGGAATTGCGCGTCGGCTTGCGCCCGCACCTGGAAGACGCGGCCGAAACGGTTGAAGTCGTTGACGTACATCGAGCCCAGGTAGATCTGCATGGTGTCGAACACTTCCGTCACCGGCACGCCCAGCTGTTTGGCCTTGACGCGGTCCAGGTCCACGTCCAGTTGCGGCACGTTGATCTCGTAGCTGGAGAAGGCGGGGCCCAGTTCCGGCGTCTGGCGCGCTTTTTCCAGGAAGGCTTGCTTGGCCTTGTCCAGTTCGGCGTAGCCGGCGGCGCCGCGGTCCTCGATCTGGAACTTGAAACCGCCCAGCGTGCCCAGGCCCATCACGGGCGGGGGCGGGAACACGGCGATGAACGAGTCCTGGATGGCTGCGAACTTCTGGTTGAGCGAGCCCGCGATGGCATCGCCCGACAGCGCCGCGCCCTTGCGTTCTTTGAAGGGCTTGAGCGTGACGAACACGATGCCGGCGCTGGAGCTGTTGGTGAAGCCGTTGATCGACAGGCCGGGGAAGGCGATGGTGCTCTGCACGCCGGGTTCCTTCAGGGCGATGTCGCTCATGCGGCGGATCACCGCTTCGGTGCGGTCCAGCGAGGCGCCGTTGGGCAGTTGCGTGAAGGCGATCAGGTACTGCTTGTCCTGCGCGGGTACGAAGCCGCCAGGCACCAGGTAGGAGACGCCGATGGTGGCGGCCACCAGCACGGCGTACACGCCCATGGCGCCGGCCTTGCGGCGGATCACGCTGGCCACGCCCGTGCCGTAGGACTCGGACGCGCGGCCGAACATATTGTTGAACCAGTTGAAGAAGCGGCCGAAGACGCGGTTCATGCCACGGGTCAGCCAGTCAGGCTTGTCGTGATGGCTCTTGAGCAGGATGGCCGACAGCGCGGGCGACAGGGTCAGCGAGTTGAAGGCCGAGATCACCGTCGAGATGGCAATGGTCATGGCGAACTGCTTGTAGAACTGGCCGGTCAAGCCCGTCATGAAGGCCAGCGGCACGAACACCGCGCACAGGGTCAGCGCGATGGCGATGATGGGGCCGCTGACTTCGCGCATGGCGCGGTAGGTCGCGTCGCGCGGACTCAAGCCCGCCGCGATGTTGCGCTCCACGTTTTCCACCACCACGATGGCGTCGTCCACCACGATGCCGATGGCCAGCACCATGCCGAACAGCGAGAGCGCGTTGATGGAATAGCCGAACATCAGCAGCAGCGCGAAGGTACCCACGATGGACACCGGCACCGCCAGCAGCGGAATGATCGACGCGCGCCAGGTCTGCAGGAACAGGATCACCACCAACACCACCAGGGCGATTGCTTCCAGCAGCGTGGTCACCACGGCTTCGATGCTGGCGCGCACGAATTGCGTGGGGTCGTATTCGATGCGGTATTCCACGCCGGGCGGGAAGTCCTGCTCCAGTGCGGCCATGGCGGCGCGCACCTGGCTGGACACGTCCAGCGCGTTGGCGCCGGGCGACTGCATGATGCCCATGCCGACGGCCTGCTTGTTGTCCAGCAGCGAGCGCAAGCCGTATTCCTGGGCGTCCAGCTCGACGCGGGCCACGTCCGACAGGTAGGTCACGGCGCCGTCGGGCGAGGTCTTCAGGATGATGTCGCGGAATTCTTCTTCGCTTTGCAGGCGGCCGCGGGCGTTCACGTTGAGTTGCAGCGGCACGTCGCCCAGCGTCGGGGACGCGCCGATGACGCCGGCGGCGACCTGCACGTTCTGCTCGCGGATGGCGTTGACGACCTCGGTGGCGGTCAGGCCGCGCTGGGCGACCTTTTGCGGGTCCAGCCAGACGCGCATGGAATAGTTGCCCGAGCCCCACACGGTCACTTCGCCCACGCCCGTGATGCGGGCCAGGCGGTCCTTGACGTTCAGGATGGCGTAGTTGCGCAGATAGGTGATGTCGTAGCGGTCATTGGGCGAGATCAGGTGCACCACCAGCGTCAGCGTGGGCGAGCTCTTGGCCGTGGTCACGCCCAGGCGCTGCACGTCCGGCGGCAGGCGCGGCAGCGCCTGCGACACGCGGTTCTGCACCAGCTGCTGGGCCTTGTCCGGATCCACGCCCAGCTTGAAGTTCACCGTCAGGGTCAGGTTGCCGTCGCTATTGGCCTGCGACTGCATGTACAGCATGTCCTCGACGCCGTTGATGGATTCCTCCAGCGGCGAGGCCACGGTTTCGGCGATGACCTTGGGGTTGGCGCCCGGATACTGCGCGCGCACGACCACGGACGGCGGCACCACTTCCGGATATTCGGAGATGGGCAGCTGGAACATGGCCAGAAGGCCCGCCAGCAGCACCAGGACCGACAGCACGCCGGCGAAGATCGGCCGGTCGATGAAGAATTTCGAGATATTCATGAACGTTCTCGTTAGACGCGCCGGCTCAGTTCAGCGTGGCCGAGGCGGTCTTGACCGGGTTGCGTTGGGCCGCAACCATGGGGACGACGGTGGGGGTCACGGCATCGCCGGGACGGATGCGTTGCAAACCGTTGACGACGATGCGTTCGCCGGCGGCAAGGCCCGAATCGACCACGCGCAGGCCCTCCTGGTTGGCGCCCAGCTTGATCTGGCGGTAGACGGCGTGGTTCTTGTCGTCCAGCACCAGCACATAGCGCTTGTCCTGGTCGGTGCCGATGGCTTTTTCGTCGATCAGCACGGCCTGGCGCGGTTCGCTGCCGCCCAGGCGGACGCGGGCATACAGGCCGGGCAGCAGCATGCCGTCGGCGTTGTCGAATTCGGCTCGCACGCGGATCGTGCCGGAGGTGGTGTCCAGGCGGTTGTCCACGGACTGCACGACACCGGTGCGCGAATAGCCTTCCTCGTTGGCCAGGCCCAGCTCCACCGGCACGGCGCCGCTGCGGCCGCCGCGCGCGGGGTTCACGTAGCGCAGGAAGGTCTGCTCGTCCACGTCGAACGAGGCGTACATCTTGGAGACCGACACCAGCCGGGTCAGCGGCACCGAGGCGGCGCCGGCTGCCACCACGTTGCCCACGGTGACCTCGGCGCGCGACACGCGGCCGGCCACGGGGGCTTCGATGCGGGTGTAGCCGAGGTTCAGCTTGGCATAGTCCAGCGCCGCTTGCGCGCCCTGCAGGTTGGCGGCGGCTTCGCGCGCGGCGTTCTGCTTTTCCTCGAAGTCGCGGCGGGCGATGGCGTTATCGGTCAGCAGGCGCTGGCCGCGGGCCAGTTCGGTGGCGGTGTACGAGGCGCGGGCTTTCGCGGCGGTCAGCGCGGCAGCGGCGCGGTCGACCTCGGCCGCATAGGGGCGCGGATCGATGGTGAAGAGCACGTCGCCCTTCTTGACGATGCTGCCGTCCTGGAAGTGCACGGCGGTGAGGGTGCCCGACACCAGGGGACGGATGTCGACGCGGTCGATGGCTTCCAGGCGGCCGGAGTAGCGCTGCCAATCCACGATGGTCTTATTGAGCACCTCGGCTACCTCGACCGGGGGCGCGGCGGGGGCGGTCTGCGCCTGGGCGGCGTTGGCGCCGGCGGGAGCACGGAACAGGGCGTAACCGCCGCCGGCGGCGATGACGGCTGCAAATACGGCGAGCACAGCAATACGATTGCGCGAAACCATGGTGTTTCCTTGAGAGATGATGGGGCGAAAGCGCGCTTGCCTGGGGGAGCCTTGGGGGCGGGAGGCGGCCGTGGCGGTGTGGGCAGGCCTGTCCTCAGGATCCGGTGGAAATGCTGCGATGCAACATGCAATACTGCTGCGCATCCCAGGCAAAGGCGCCTGGTCGGGGCGGGTCTTTGCGGTTACCGGAATCTGAGGGTAGGCATGCCCTTTGACGGCGCCTGGCGGCAAGGGCACTTCAAGATGGTTTGCATTCTGAGCGGTTTAGGGGGGCGGATAAACCCGTATGTTTCGGCAACACTAGTCGTCAAGGTCGACTAATCAACGCCGAAAACGGGTTATGCTCCGTCCACACCGACTATTTCCCAAAAGGACACCGTCGCCATGGACCGTTTTCAGGCTATGCAGGTGTTTGTGCGCGTCGTCGACGCCAACAGCTTCACGCGGGCGGCCGACAGCCTCTCGCTGCCGCGCACCACCGTCACCACCATCATCCAGAACCTCGAACGCCTTTTGGGCGTGCGTCTGCTCAACCGAACCACGCGCCGTATCGGCCTGACGCCCGACGGCGCCGGCTATTACCAGCACTGCGTGCGCATCCTGGCCGACGTCGAGGAAACCGAGGCCTGCTTCCAGGAAGCGGCCCTGCGCCTGAAGGGCAGGCTGCGCATCGACGTGCCTACTTGCATCGGACGCTTGATCCTGATTCCCTCATTGTGTGATTTCCACGACAAATACCCTGACGTGGAGCTGGTGCTGGGCTTGGGCGACCGTCCGGTCGACATGGTGCAGGAGGCCGTGGATTGCGTGATCCGCGCCGGCGACCTGGAAGATTCCAGCCTGGTCGCGCGCCGTATCGGCACGCTGCAGACCGTGACCTGCGCATCCCCCACCTATGTGGCGCGCCACGGCCTGCCGCAGACCATCGACGAGCTGCGCGACCATCACGCCGTGCACTATTTTTCCAGCCGTACCGGCCGCAATTGCGCCTGGGACTTCAGGGTCGACGGCAAGCACCAGGAAGTGGAAATGAAGGGCGTGGTGTCGGTGAACGAGGCCGGCGCCTACCTGGATTGCGGGCTGAAGGGCTTCGGCCTGATCCAGACCGCCCGTTACATGGCGCTGCCGCACCTGCAATCGGGCGAGCTCATCGAAGTGCTGCCGCAATGGAAGCCCAGCCCCACCGCGATCTCGGTGCTCTACCCGCAAAGCCGCCAGTTGTCGCCCAAGGTGCGCGCCTTTGCCGACTGGACCGCCGAATTGTTCGCCAGCTGCCCGCTCTTGAGCGGCCGCGACGAGACCGATCCGGCGGCCGCCAACTGCGGCGTCTACGCGCGCCAGGTCAGCCAGGCGAACACCCTGGCGTCCACCGCGCCCAGGCCGGCGCTGGAGGAATACCTGCCGCCGCGCCGCCGCAGCGCGCGCGAAGAGGCTGCCGAGTACGCCCTGTAAGCGTCTGGCACGGAGGGCGGATGCGCCCTCCGCCCAGGGGGCACGGGAAACCCCGTAGTAAATACAGGCCTTGTGTCCCTCGATTTGCATGAAACGTCTGTATAGTCCGACAGTCAAAGCCTACAACGCCCTTACTGTCGATCCGCTCCATGCAGCCTGTACTACCCGCTTACCTGATCGCCCGTTGGCTTTTGTTGCTCGTGCTGCTGGCGGGGGTGTACTTCCTTAGCGGTTTCCTGGTCCCCGCGCTCGCCGCGCTCATCATCGGCCTGGCCAGCTGGCCCCTGTACCAACGCCTGGTCGCCCGCTGCGGCGGCCGCACCGCGCTGGCCGCCTCGCTGGCGCTGCTGGTGGTGATCGTGGTGCTGATCGTGCCGATGTCACTGGCGCTGTCCTACGCCATCAAGGAAGCCAGCACCTTCTTCGCCTGGGCCATTGCGGCCAATCGCCATGGCGTGGACGTGCCCAACTGGATCACCTCCATGCCGGTAGTGGGCGAGCGCCTGGGCCAGTATTGGGAAGCCTACATCGGCCAGCCGCATGCGCTGGGCGCCCTGGTCGAGGCCGTCAGCGGCGAGCACCTGGGCAATATCTACCGCATGGTCCTGGCGGCCACCGGCAACGTGTTCCAGCTGCTGCTGACGGTGTTGTTCATGCTGATCACGCTGTTCTTCGTCTACAAGGACGGCATCCGCATGGTGGCCCAGCTGGACGTGCTGGGCGAACGCATCCTGCCCGCGCGCTGGCAGCGTTTTTCGCGCGTGGTGCCGGCCACCATCAACTCCACCGTTACCGGCATGGGCCTGATCGCCCTGGGCGAAGGCCTGGTGCTGGGTATCGCCTACTGGGTGGCGGGCGTGCCATCGCCGGTGCTGCTGGGCGTGGTCACGGGCTTCATGGCGCTGATACCCGGCGGCGCGCCGCTGTCGTTCACCTTGGTGTCGCTGTATCTGGTCGGCTCGGGCCACGTGGTGGCGGGCATCGCCCTGATGGTCTGGGGCAGCGTGGAGCTCTTCATCGTCGACAAGACCCTGCGCCCGCGGCTGGTGGGCGGGCCGGTCAAGCTGCCTTTCCTGCCGACCTTTTTCGGCCTGGTGGGCGGCGTGAAGACCATGGGCATCGTCGGGCTGTTCGTCGGTCCGGTGCTGATGGCCCTGCTGGTGGCGGTGTGGCGCGAATGGGTGCACCATGAGGTACAGGAACGCGATGCCGCCCGTATTAATCCTCCTGCCCAACCCCCTGCAACCTGAATGCCATGTTGTTGCCTGATGATCAGATAGCCGTCCTGCGCGAGCAGGGCTTCGTGGTGGCGCGCCAGTTCGCCAGCCCGGAACAGGTGGCGGCGCTGCGCGCCATAGCCGAACGCCATTTGCGCGAGCACATCGCGCCCATCGAATACGAAGCCGACCTGCGCTACCCCGGCGCGCCCGAGTCGCGCGCCGCCGAAGGTGGGCAGACCGTGCGTCGCCTGCTGAGCGCCTACGCCCGCGATCCGCTGTTCACGCAATGGGCCACCGATGCCCGCATCGGCCAGTGGCTGGGACGCTACTTCGGCGAAACGCCGGTGCTGTCCACCGTGCACCACAACTGCGTGATGACCAAGCGCCCGGCCTACGGCAGCCTGACGGGCTGGCACCAGGACATCCGCTACTGGTCGTTTTCCGACACGGATCTGGTTTCCACCTGGCTGGCGCTGGGCCCGGAAACCCGTGCCAACGGCGGCCTGTCGTTCATCCCAGGTTCGCACGCTGCCGCCTTCGCGCCTGAACAGTTCGACCCGCAGAAGTTCTTCCGGGACGACGCGCCCCAGAACGCCGAATGGATCGCGCGCGCGGTCTGTCCGGAACTGCAGGCAGGCGACGTGGTGTTCTTCCATTGCCGCACGCTGCACGCGGCCCAGGGCAACAGCAGCGACCGCGTCAAGCTGTCGCTGGTGCACACCTATCATCCGCAGTCCTGTCATCCGCTGCCGGGCACGCGCTCGGCCAGCCAGCCGGGCGTGCCGCTGTCGATCCAGGCGGCTTGATCACGGGGTAGCGCTGCGGACCGCGGCGCTACCTGGCCATTCCGGGGTCGCGGCTGCGGCCCCGTCTTCCCGCCCGCCGTTCTGCGGGGCGCGGCACTCATGAATTGATCCTTGCCTGGCGCCCCAACCGCGCGAGGCCAGAGGCGTCGTCCCTCATTTTTCCTTCCGTGCTTTCTTCAAGGCAGGCCCGTCTGCGGACACCTTTCCTGGGGCTGCCTGGGCCATAAACAAGAAATGGGCCTAGTCCTATGCCTTGCGCGGATCGGAGAGGACTAGCCCGATGTGCAGCGTATGTCGCGAAATCTAGCATTCAGTTGTTGAGTTCGCGGACTGAAAAAAGGCTTCCCCAAGGGCACTGCATTCACAAGCGCACGCAGCAAAGACTCGCCGGCAACGGCGATTCCTTTCACCTCAAACTCCATCGCAAAGACATCATGAAAAAGAACCTTCTGACCGCCGCTCTGGCCATCGCCGGCCTGGCCACCTTCGCCAGCGCCCACGCCGCTGACGGCACCATCGAATTCACCGGCAACATCACCGCTAACACCTGCGCCATCAACGGCGGCAACGGCGGCGAGAACTTCACCGTGGCGCTGCCCACCGTGTCGGCCAAGACGCTGGAAACCGCGGGCGCCACCGCCGGTCGCACGCCGTTCAAGATCGCGCTGACCAACTGCACCGATGACCAGCCGGTCTCGGTTCATTTTGAAGGCGGCCCCACCGTCTCGCAAGAAACCGGCCGCCTGACGGTCGACGCCGGCGGCGCCAACAAGGTCGAACTCGGCCTGTTGAACAACTCGTTCGGCGAAATCAAGGCCGGCGCGGCCATTGGCCAGCAGAACTCGCAGACGGTGACGCTCGCCGGCGGCAAGGCTGACCTGGACTACTTCGTCGAATACCACTCGCTGGGTGGCGCCACCGCCGGTGCCGCTAATTCGCGCGTGCAGTACTCGATCTCCTACCAGTAATGCGCCGACTCGGCGGCCGCCTCCCCGGGGCCGCCGAGGCGCGTGTTTCCCTGCAAGCCGTTTCACCCCGCTCCCCGAGACGGCTTGGAAGGAAACCCATCATTCACACAGCATTCACCACCAAGGGCCACATCATGAAAACTCTACGCCGCACCCTGATGGCCGCCGCAGCGCTCGCCGCGGGCTGTATCGCAATCCAGGCGCAGGCCAGCGTTGTCATCGCCAGCACTCGCGTGATCTATCCGGCGCAAGAGCGCGAAGTCACGATCAAGCTGAGCAATGACGGCCGCGCACCGGCCCTGGTGCAGGCCTGGCTGGACGACGGCAACATCACCGACGCGCCGGAAACGTTGAAGGTCCCCTTCGTGCTGACGCCCGCGATCTTCCGCGTAGACCCCGGCAAGGGGCAGACGCTGAGGATGATCCACACCAAGGAGACGATGGCACAGGACAAGGAAAGCCTGTTCTGGCTCAACGTGCTGGAAGTCCCGCCCAAGCCCCAGGCCGGCGAGGATGCAAACCGCCTGCAGATCGCCTTTCGCACGCGCATCAAGGTGATGTACCGCCCGCAAGGCCTGCAAGGCCAGGCCGACGAGGCGCCGGCACAGTTGCGTTGGGAGGTGACTTCCGCCCAGTCCGGCAAGGGCTACGCGCTGAAGGCAAGCAATCCCACGCCGTACGTCGTGAACCTAGGCAAGATCAGTCTGCAGTCCGGCGGGCAGTCCTTCGACGCGGGCGCCGGCCATGTCAAGCCGGGCGAGTCCGCGCTCTTCCCCATCGCGGGGATGGCGTCGGCGCCGGCTGCTGGCGACCAGGTCAAGTTCAACAGCATTAACGACTGGGGCGCGAACGTCGAAGGCTCGCAGCCCTTGACGTCGGGCGTCGCGCGCTAAGTCTGATGGCCGCATAAACGCGGCCCACCCTTCATGACCAAGCTTCTTTGATGGATGCCGGCAACGGCATCCCCAGGGAGAGTCTTGCTCCGCGTTTTTGTCCTGTCCTTTTTTTCACGCCGCTGTTATGAAAAACTCTCTATCCCCGCTCCTGTACACGCGAGCCCGTGCCTGCCTGCGCTTGACGCCCCAGTGCGCCTCGTTGCTGGTGGCCCTGGCCTCGCACGGCCTGGACGCGCATGCCGCCGAGACCGCGGCGCCGGGGACCATGGTGGCCACGGTGGAGTTCGAAGATGCCTTCCTGATGGGCGGTTCGGGCCAGCGCACGGATCTCTCCCGCTACGCGAAAGGCAATGCCGTCGCGCCCGGCAACTACATCGTGGACCTGTTCATCAATCAGGGCTATGTGGGCCGCGTGGAGGTGTCGTTCGCGCCGGCTGCAGGCGAGGCGGCGGCGCAGCCTGTGTTCGACCGTCAACTGTTGCAGCGCATCGGCGTTGACCTTGGCAAGCTGTCCGCCGAGGCGACCGACAAGCTGGCGCAAGGCGCCAGCCTGCGTCTGGACGAAATCGCCGCCGACGCAGGCAGTGATTTCGACTTTGGCGACCAACGCCTGGACCTGAGCATTCCCCAGGCCTCCATGAGCCGTCACGCCCGCGGCTATGTCAGTCCGGAGCTGTGGGACTCGGGCGTGAATGCGGCCATGCTGGATTACGACTTCAATCTGTACAACTACCGCAACAACGCATTTGGCGGCACGCAGCGGCAGGGCTATCTGGGCCTGCGGGCCGGCGCCAACATCGGCGACTGGCGGCTGCGCCACAACGGTTCGTATTCCTTCGATTCCCAGGGCCGCCGCCAGTACCAGAACATCTCGACCTACGCCCAGCGCGAGATCGTTGCGCTGTCGTCCCAGCTGACCCTGGGCGAAACCTACACCACTGGCGAACTGTTCGACTCCACGCCCTTCAAGGGCATGCGCCTGGCCAGCGACGACCGCATGCTGCCCGACTCGCTGCGCGGCTACGCGCCGGTGGTGCGCGGCGTGGCCAACAGCAACGCGCGCGTCACCATCCGCCAGAACTCGGCCATCATCTACGAAACCACGGTGGCGCCGGGCGCCTTCGAAATTACCGACCTGTACGCCACCGGCTACGGCGGCGACCTGGAAGTGTCGGTGCAGGAGGCCGATGGCAGCGTGCGCACGTTCTCCGTGCCCTACGCGGCCGTGCCGATGTCGCTGCGTCCCGGGGTGAGCCGCTACAGCGTGGTGGGCGGCGCCGTGCGCAACAAGCAGCTGTCGAAAAGCCCGCATTTCATGCAGGCCACCTACCAGCGCGGTCTGTCCAACCTGGTGACGGGCTATGCCGGCGCCACGGTGGCGCAGAACTACACCTCGGCCTTGCTGGGCGGCACGCTCAATACATCGGTCGGCGCGATCGGCGTGGATGCGACCCAGTCGCGCCTGTCGCAGAACGGTGTCACGCATACCGGCACCAGCATGCGCGCCAGCTACGCCAAGAACCTGCCCAACACCGGCACCAACGTTTCCATCGCGGCGTACCGCTATTCCACCGGCGGCTTCTATGGCCTGAACGAAGCCATGAATTCGCTCTACGGTTATGGCCAGTACCGCTATTCCGGCAGCATGGTGCGCGAGCGCAACCGCGCCTCGCTCGTCCTCAGCCAGCAGTTGGGTGGACAGCGCGGCAGCATCAACTTTACCGGCTCGACCGTGGACCATTGGAACCGCGACGGCCGGGACGTGAACTACAGCATCGCCTATGCCAACACCTACAAGACCCTAGGCTACAACCTGACGGTCCAGCGCCAGCGCGACAGCCGTCAGCAGATGGGCACTGCGGTCTACGCCACGCTCAGCATTCCGCTGGGCAAGAGCAATCCGCTCAGCCTGTCCACCAACGTAGGACGCGCTGCCACCGGCCGCATGCAGGTGCAAAGCACGCTGTCCGGCTCCACGGGCGAGGACAATCAGCTGTCCTATGGCTTGAGCGCCGATCACGCCTCCGGCGGTTCCAGCGAGTCCATCAGCGGCGGAAGCGCCAACTTGCTTTACCGCGCACCGGTAGCGGAATTCACAGGCAGCGCGGGCGTGGGCACGGGCTACTCGCAAAGCTCGGTCGGCATGCGCGGCGCAGTCGTGGTCCATCCGGGCGGCGTCACGCTGTCGCAACCCTTGTCCGAGACCTTCGGCATCGTTGAAGCGCCCGACGCCGAAGGCGCGCGCCTGCTCAATGCTTCCGGCGTACGCGTCAACAGCCGCGGCTATGCCGTGGTGCCGCATCTGACGCCGTATCGCATGAACGCGGTGGAAATCGACCCCAAGGGTTTGTCGACGGATGTGGAGCTGCAGGTCACCAGCCAGCAGGTGGCGCCCCGCGCCGGAGCGGTCGCGATGCTGCGGTACGCCACGGTGTCGGGTCGGTCAGCGATGCTGCAGGTGCTGAAAGCCGATGGCAAACCGCTGCCGTTCGGCGCCAGCGTGATGGACGAGCATGGCGTGGAAGTCGGTCTGGTCGGGCAGGCCAGCCGCGTGCTGGCGCGGGGTTTGCAGGAGAGTGGTCAGTTGACCGCCAAGTGGGGCGAGCAGTCTGGCGATGCTTGCCGCATGGCTTACGAGCTGCCGGCAATGGAGAAAGGCACGCGTCCCGATACTTATCAGCAGATCGAAATCCGTTGTGATTAACCAATTAAACGGCTGTGCAATCGCTACCGATCGGAATTACAAAATGAAGATTTTTCGAAACCTATACTCATTTGGCGTGATGCTCTTGTTGCTGGCGCTGTCTCCCAGTGCCTATGCCGGGCTTTGTCCATATTCTGGCAATAGCGCGCTCGTCCACTCAAATGTCAAGCTCGTCGTCGATCCCAAGACGCCGGACGGTACTGTGCTGCTGTCTTTTGATACTGTTGCCAACGGCAAATTCGGTGGCCCTGGTTCCTGTCTTAGCGGCAACGTCCTGATGTCGTTCGAAGGTGTGGGTGCGCGGGTTGGACCCAATATTTTCGAGACCGGCATTCGGGGAGTCGGCGCCCGCCTGACGCTGACAGGGGGAACGTGCGCCACCGGCCTCTTTCCTGTGAGTTGCACAGCTCGATTCGGGCCTGACGTGAACAATATCGGCTTGCGCGTCGAGCTGATCAAGACCGGACCCATGACCGAGAGCACCATATCGCGTGCACCTATCGGCAAAATGCTCGACAACTACGTGCATCCCACCAACCCCTCTCTGTTTGCGTATTTCCTCGTTTCGGGCACCGTAGAAATACTGAAACCGCCCACCTGTTCGGTTTCGTCGAGCGGACCCATCAAGGCGCCGTTGGGGAGTTTTCCCGCAAGCAGCTTCAAGGGGGTCGGCTCCACCTCGTCCGCACGGCCTTTTAGCATCGATCTGAAGTGCTCGGGTGGAAATGCGGGTATGTCCAGAGAGGTGTATGCCACGCTGACCGACGCCACCAACACCGGCAACCGCTCCAATGTTCTGACGTTGTCGCCGGATTCCCAAGCCAGAGGTGTCGGCATCGAGATCCTGAAGGGAGACGCCGTGCTTGGCTATGGCCCGGATTCGCAAGCGGTCGGAAACGTCAACCAATGGTACGCGGGCTCGGTGTCTACGGGTACCGGCACGTACTCCATTCCACTGTCGGCGCGCTATGTGCAGACCGAGCCCGTTGTGACGAATGGGTCCGCCAATGGCCGCGCCACGTTTACGATGAGCTACCAATAGCGGCGCGCGGCGCCGGCAAGCGACCTCCTAGCCGCCATAGTACAAGTGCCGCAGCCAGGATCACCGCTACGTTGAACTGCATGGCGCTGGCAAAAGCGCTGGCGTGACGTTCGGCCGCGCCCGCAGCGGCATGGGCGTCCAGCGCGCCGGCGTACAGCATGCCCGCCGCGGACACGCCTAGCGCCGCGCCCACCTGCTGCAAGGTTGATACGACGCCTGCCGCCATGCCGGCATGGCGGTCTTCCACCAAGCCCAGCGCCAGATTCACCAGCGGCGTGTTGACGGCGCCTTGTGCGGCTCCCAACCACACCAGCGCCGGCAATAGCGACCATGGTGCGAGGCTGGCGCCGGCCGCGCCGACCTGCAGCATCAAGGTCGCGGTGGCGGCGCCATACAGCAGCGCGGCCAGCGCGATGGCGCGGGTGCCGAAGCGCGCCACCAGCCGCGGCGCCACCATCGATCCGGCCACGAAGCCCACGCTGGCCGGCGCGAAGATCAGGCCTGCCGTCAGCGCGTCCAAGCCGAAGCCGGTCTGCACCAGCAGCGCATAGCAGAGGAACATGGCGCTGGCGGTTGAGAACACCAGCATCACCAAGAGGCAGCCTGCCGCGAAGCGCGGTTGTGCCAACAAAGCCATGTCGACCAGGGGCGCGCCGCCGCGCGCCGCGATGCGGCGCTGCATGCGCACGAACAACGCCAGCGCGACGACCGCGGCCGCGCCGCAAGCCAAGGTCCACGCGGGCCAGTGCCGCGTGGGCCCTTCGATCAGCGCCAGCAACAGCAAGGTCAGGCCCGCGCCCACCAGCGCCGCGCCGGGCCAGTCCATGCGCGCACCCGAAGGCTCGCGAGATTCCGGAATGTGGCGAGCCAGTCGCCACGCCAGCAGGCCCAGCGGCACATTGAGCAGAAAGATGCTGCGCCACGCCAGGCCGAACAGGTCGGCGTGCACGATCCAGCCTCCCAGCACTTGTCCCGCGATCGCCGCCAGCCCCAGCGTCATGCCCAGCAGACCGAAAGCGCGCTGCCGTTCGTGGCCCTGGTAGCTGACGCGGATCAGCGCGTAGACCTGCGGAAACAGCATGGCCGCCGCCATGCCTTGCAGGACGCGCGCCGCGATCAGCGTGTCGGCCGTGGGCGCCAGGCCGCACAGCGCCGAGGCCAGCGCAAATCCTGCCATGCCCAGCATGAACAGGCGTCGCCTGCCATGACGGTCGCCCAGCCGGCTGCCCGCGATCAGCAGCACGCCATAGGCCAGTTCATAGGCGGCGATGATGAAGCTGATCTGCGCGAAGCTGGCGGACAGGGTGGACTGCATGCTGGGGATGGCGACGTTCACCACGAACAGATCGAAGATCGTGATGAAGCCGCCCGACAGCAGCACGGCCAGGCCCAGGCGGCCCATGGCAGGGGGCGGCGCAGCGTGCAGGGCGGGGCAGGGGCGCGTGGAGGATGTCATGGAAAGCGCCATCGGAGTCGGGATGGGCGCTATTCTGTAGAGGCTTTTAGCCTTATACAATTTAGCTAGTTATGCTATTACTGGGTGCAATAGACTCATGACCGCTACCGAAGCCCCGAAGCGCCTGGCGCGCACCCGCGCCGATCTGTCCGAGTTCCTGCGGCTGCGCCGCGAACGGCTCAGTCCCGCCGCAGCCGGGCTGCCTGCGGGAGGCCGCCGGCGCACGCCGGGATTGCGTCGCGAGGAAGTCGCCGCGTTGGCTGGCGTGGGCTTGGCCTGGTACACCTGGTTCGAACAAGGCCGCAACATCAGCGTGTCGGCCGGGTTCCTGGAAAACCTGGCGCGCGTGCTGCAGCTGGACGCCGCCGAGCGCCGCCACTTGTACCTGCTGGCGCACCAGCGTCCGCCATCGGAACCGGGCCGGACCTGGTGCACGGTCCCTGCGCAGGTGCGACGGCTGATGGACGATCTGCCGGCGCGTCCTGCCTACATCCTCAATCTGCGCTGGGACGTGGTGGTGTGGAACGCGGCCGCGGACCGGGTGTTCAATTTTTCGGCGCAGGCGGAAGGCCGCAGGAACCTGCTGTGGATGCTGTTCGCCGACCCGGCGATGCGCGAACTGTTCGTGGACTGGCCGGCGCAAGCGCCCGCCATGCTGTCTACCTTCCGCCGCGATTTCGCCAGCGCGGGCCAGGCGCCGGATGTAGCCGAACTGGTCGACGAACTGGAATGCGTGTCGCCGGATTTCAAAGCCTGGTGGCGCGAACACGATGTGCATGGAGCCTGCATGGGCCTGCGCAGCCTTTGTTTGCCGTCCCTGGGCGAGTTGACGTTCGAGCATTCCACCTTGTCGGTGGACGAGAGCCGGCATCTGCGGCTGGTGGTCTATGCGCCCGCGCCGGACGAACCGAAGGCGGCGGATTTCGAGCGCTGGCTGGGGGGGCGCACAACCGCCAGATCCAGGCCCGCCCGTGGCACCAGGGAATAGGCGCGGCGTGGGTCTACGGCACCGCGGCGGGCGGCTCCTATAGTCGGGTCTTTCCCGTATTGCCGCGTCCTCGCGGACGTCTCTGCCGATCATGTCCACCGCCGCGCTTCCCCGCCGCCACGCCTTGCTGCTTTTGGGCGTGGTGGTGTTGGCCTGGGGTTTCACCTGGATCGTCAACAAGCAGCTGTTGGAATACATGACGCCCATCTGGGCGGCTGCCGCGCGCACGATGGTGGGCGCGGCAGCGTTGCTAGTGCTGGGCCTGACGTTGCGCCGCGTGGCGTGGCCGGTCAAGGCCGACATACCGGTGATCCTTAGCGTCGGGCTGCTGCACATGGGTGCCTTCGCCGCGCTGGTCAGCCTGGGCATGCTGCATGTGCCGGCGGGGCGCTCGGCCGTGCTGGCCTACACCACACCGCTGTGGGTAATTCCAGGAGCCTGGCTGTTCCTGGGAGAGTCCGTGGGCCGCGCCCGGCGCTTGGGCCTGACGCTGGGCCTGCTGGGCCTGATCGTCATCTTCAATCCGCTGGATTTCGACTGGGGCAGCCGCGACGCGCTGGTGGGCAACGGCCTGATCCTGCTGGCGGCGCTGTGCTGGGCGGCCAACATCGTCTACGTGCGCGCTCACCGTTGGGTGACGCCGCCATTCGAACTGGCGTTCTGGCAGGCCCTGCTGGCCTCCGCCGTGCTGTCGGCGGTGGCCTACACGACCGAAGGCGCGCCGCAAGTAACCTGGAGCGCGGACCTGGCGTGGCTGCTGGGCTATGCCGGCGTGTTCGGCATCGCGGTGGCGCACTGGGCTGCCGTGAACGTAAATCGTGCATTGCCTGCGGCCGTCACTTCCATCGGGCTTTTGGGCGTGCCCGTGTTCGGCCTGCTGTGTTCGGCCGTGTTCCTGCATGAGCCGGTCAGCGCCTCGCTGCTGGCGGGCATGGCCCTCATCGTGGGAGGGATCGCGGCAGGGGTGATTGAACGTCGCGCTTGACGGTTGGACTATCGCAGGTATATCGTAAGATATATGTCGTAAGATATAGATCTTGCGATAGACACTGGAGGTAAACCATGCGTGATGCCCAATTCCTTACCGCGTTCGTGCGCCGTGCCCGCCAGAAGCCGGAGGGCCGCCACGATCATTCCCATTCTCATCATTCCCATGCGCACCATCGCCACCACGGTGAGGGCCATGGCCACCATCAGCGCCACGCCGGCGCGGGCGGCGACTGGTTCTCCGGTCCGGCCGACGAGCGCGGCGAGGGTGGCGGCTTCGGCGGCGGTTTCGGCGACGACGGGCGCGGTTGGACCCGCAGCCGCAAAGTCAGCGCCGACGACCTGCAGCTCATGCTGCTGGGCCTGCTGGAAAAAAATCCCAGCCATGGCTACGAACTGATCAAGGCGCTGGGCGCGCTCAGCAACGGCTTCTATACGCCCAGCCCCGGCATGGTCTATCCCGCGCTGACCTATTTGGAAGAGCTGGGCTACGCCACCGTGGAGCAAGAGGGCGCGAAGAAGCGCTACCACCTGGCGGAGCCGGGCCGCGTGCATCTGGACGGCAACCGCGAGCGCCTGGCGCTGATGTTCAACAAGCTCAAGCACGTGGCGCGCAAGATGGATTGGATGCGCCAGGCCTGGAGCGGCCAGCCGCGCACTGTCGGTCCGGAAGGCGAAGACACCGCTACGGGTTGGCTGCCGGAATTCGTGGTCGCGCGCCAGGCGCTCAAGCGCGCGCTGCTGGACCGCACCGACGCCTCGCCCCAAGAACAACGGCGCATCGCGGCCATCCTCGCCCGCGCCACGGCGGAAATCACGGACCCGAGCTGTTCCTGATTCCGATTCTTTTCCTGGAGTATCCATGACCCGCAACGACCTGAATGTCGAACGCGTCCGCCACGACCTGAAGATGCGCACGCTGACCGTGGCCAGCGTCGAACGCATTGCCGGCCTGCTGGCCCGCGTCACCTTCACCGGCGACGACCTGCAGGACTTCGTGTCCGCCTCGTTCGACGACCATGTGAAGCTGTTTTTTCCCGCCGATCCGTCCTTGCCGCCGGCGCTGCCGGTCGTAACCTCGGACGGCATCAAGTTCCCCGAGGATGCGCCCAAGCCTGCCGCGCGCGACTACACGCCGCGCCGTTTCGACACGGCGCGCAGGGAGCTGGACATCGATTTCGTGCTGCATGGCGACGGCCCCGCGTCCACCTGGGCGGAACAGGCCGAACCCGGCCAGCAACTGGGTATAGGCGGCCCGCGCGGCTCTTTCGTCGTGCCCAAGGGCTTCGACTGGCACGTGCTGATCGGCGACGAAACCGCCTTGCCCGCCATTGCCCGCCGCCTGGAAGAGTTGCCGGCCACCGCGCAGGCGCTGGTGCTGATCGAAGTGCCGCAGGCCTCCAACGAGATTCCGCTGCCTACCCAGGCCCAGGCTTCCGTGCGCTGGCTGCATCGCAACGGCACCGCGCCGGGCTACAGCACCCTGCTGCTGGAAGCGGCGCGCGAACTGAAACTGCCGGCGGGCGAAGGCTATGCCTGGGTCGCCGCGGAATCCGCCGCGGCCAAGGCCTTGCGGGAAATCATGGTGACGCAGCACGGCATCGACAAGAGCCGCATCCGCGCGGCCAGCTACTGGAAGCGCGGAGCGGTCGCCGTGCACGAGTCGCACGAAGGCTGAGCCCGGTCTCGATCCGCCGGCAGGCGCGCGGGCAAGATCCTCAGCCGCCGGCCAAGGCCAGCAGATTACGCACGCGTCCGCCGGCGCCCTGCTCGCGCACCGCCAGGCCCAGCACCGCGCGCGGCCAGTCCAGCGCGAAGGGGCGGTACACCACGCCGTCGGGGCGCAAATGGCGCAAGGACTCCGGCACGACGGCCACGCCCATGCCCGCCGCCACCAGGTTTACTGCCGACGATAGTTGCGGCGCGCGCTGGCCGATCTGCGGATTCAGCCCATGCTGGCGGCAGGCCGCCATGATGTCGGCGCTGAGCCCATAGCCGGACTTGCGCGAATACAGGATGAAGCGCTCCTGCTCCAGGTCGGCCGGCGCCAGCCGCTTGCGCCGCGCCAGCGGGTGGCCCAGCGGCAGCGCTACCACCAGCGGCTCTGCCGCCAATTGCGTGAATGCCAGGCCGCCGTCCAGCGCAAAGGGCGGGCGCACGAAGGCCGCGTCGATGGCGCCGCTGCGCAGCTGCGCCACCAGCGTTTCGCTGTCGCCTTGCGACAGCGTCATCTCCACGTCCGGATACTGCTGCCGGTACTGCCGTATCAGCTCCGTCACCACGCCGCTGAAGGACGCGGATTCCGTGAATCCCAAGGTGAGCTCGCCGACTTCGCCGCGCGCGGCGCGCTGCGCGGTCAGCACGGCGGCCTGGGCGCGCTGCAGGATGTCCTGCGCGCAAACCAGGAAGGCACGGCCGGCGTCGTTCAGCGCGACGCCGCGCCCCATACGGTCGAATAGCGGCGTGCCGACTTCCTGCTCCAGCTGGCGGATCTGCTGCGACAGCGGCGGCTGCGCCATGCCCAGCTGTTCCGCCGCGCGCGTGAAGTGCTGGGCCTCGGCGGTGGCGACGAAGTAACGCAGATGGCGCAGTTCCATATCTGTACTTTAAAAGTATTGATTATCAATTTTCCATATATTGGACATTCTATTGCGACGCGCCGATCATGCATACATCGACGACACCCGCAAAGGAATCCACATGACTGCCCCCATCAAACCCAGCACCCTGTTGCGCCAGCACCTGGCCCGCGACATCGTCGTGGCGCCCGGCGCCTATGACGGCATGTCGGCGCGGCTGGTGGCGGCTGCAGGCTTTTCCGCCGTCTACGCCAGCGGCGGCGCCATCGCGCGGGCCGCGGGCTATCCGGACATCGGCCTGCTCAGCTTTACCGAGGTGATGGACCGCGTGGAAAAGATCGTGGACGCCAGCGGCCTGCCGGTGGTGGCCGACGCCGATACCGGCTTCGGCGGTTCGGCCAACGTGGAGCGCACCGTGCGCATCATGGAACGCGCCGGGGTGGCGGCCTTTCATATCGAAGACCAGTCCTTTCCCAAGCGCTGCGGCCATCTGGACGACAAGAGCCTGGTGGATGCCGAGGAAATGTGCCGCAAGGTGCACATCGCGCGCCAGACCCTGAGCGACCCAGACGCGCTGGTGATCGCGCGCACCGACGCCATCGCGGTCGAAGGCTTCGAGGCCGCGCTATCGCGCGCCGAGCGCTACCTGAAGGCGGGCGCGGACATGATCTTCGTGGAAGCGCCCGAGACGCTGGAGCAGATCCGCGCCATCGCCGAACGCCTGCCGGGCCTGAAGCTCATCAATATGTTCTACGGCGGCAAGACGCCGCTCACGCCGCTGGCCGACTTGGCGGCCATGGGCTACCGCCTGGCGATCATTCCGTCGGACCTGCAGCGCGCCGCCATCCATGCCATGCAGGCCACGCTGGCGGCGATCAAGCAGACCGGCGACAGCAGCGCGCTGGCCGATCAGCTCACCAGCTTCAAAGAGCGGGAAGAGATCGTGCAGACGCGCCGCTATCTGGCGCTGGACGCGCAGTAGGCGCGCGGCGTTAGCGGGCGCAGCGGCTGGGCAGGCTCAGCGGCCACAGCCGCTGGTCGCGCGAGCCGTACAGCGTGCGCACGCCGCATTCGATTTCCACGCGCGCCACCTGCTTGCCGGCGGGGTCGATGATCATCGACTTCTCCAGCGTGGACACGACGGTGCGGCCATTGTGGAACGGCGCGACCGCCCGGTAGTCGGCGGCGATCACCAACTTGCCTTGAGCGTCCACGTAGCCGTAGCCGCTATCGATGCCGACCGGCGCCAGGCCTTCGCGCAGCAGGCCCAGCGCGTCGAACGCGGGCCCGGCCAGCGCGCCCTTGCTGTCCACCGCGCGCATGCCCCGGTTGGACACGCGCGCCACGGCGCGTCCTTCGGAGTAGGCCGACGCAACGCCCTCGACGGAGAGCCGCTTCTTGCCGTCCAGGCCAGTGTAGTCGGTCATCTCCCGGTTGCCCGCGTAGTAGTGCCGCAGCAGCATGTCGGAGCCCAGCGGCCAGCGCCATTCGCCGGCCGGCAGCGTGGTCACGGTCTTGCCCTGGTCGTCGATCAGGCGCGGACCGTCTTCGCCCGTCAGCAGGGCGCGGGCCGGTTCGCCGCGGAAGGTACCGGCGGTGGCGGCCAAAGGCGCGATCTGCCATTGCCCCTGGCTGTCCAGATAGCCGATGCGCGGTCCGCGCCGCAGCACCGTCCAGTCGCCCATGCGCAGGTAGTTCGCGTCCTCCATGTCCACCGCTTCCGAACCGTCCGGGGTGATGGTCCAGCGGTGCTTGTCGTCGCTGGCCGCGATTGCGCCGTCGCTGTCCACGCCGACCGAGAGCTTGGGCCGGAAGGCGGTCAGCGCGCGACCGTCGGCGTTGAAAACGGCAGCGGGGCGTTCATATTCATTCTCCTGCGGTCCCGCCTGGCGCAGCTTCCAGATCCGGGCAGTAATGCGTTCGGCGCTATGGTGGCTGGGCGGCATGATCCACTTGCCCTGCAGGTCGATGACGCCGACGCGGTCCTGGCCCAGCGAGGCGATCGCCTGACCGTCCTGGAACAGGCCGATGTCCAGGAACGCGGGCGCGGCGAGTTCCTTGCCGGCGACGAAGTCGTACAAGCCCCAGGGCGAGCCCTCCGCCGCGGTCTTGAGGAAGCGGACCACGCCGGGGGCGACGATCTGCGCTTCGAAGAAGTCGCGCGGCAGGTCATAGGTCTTGCCGTCGCGGTCCAGCATGCGGCTCACGCCATCGGCATAGGCCGGCGCGTACCCGTGGCGGAACGGTCCGATATGTTGTTGCACGGGCAGGTCCATGGGCTTGCCCATGGCATCCAGCAGCAGCAGGCCTTCGGCGGTCTGCGCGGCATAGCGTAGTTGCTCCGCCTCGAGTCCCGCGGCTTCTGCCTCGGCTTGCGCGCCATAGTCATCTTCGGATCCGTCCAGCGGGACGATGTTGCTCCAGGCCGGATCGGAGGCAATGCCGCCGTCGGCCAGCAGCAGGCCGGCGCCGCCCTCGTCGCATTGGCAGTGGTCCTGGGCCAGCAGGCCCAGCGCGCTGCCGGGAATGTCCAGCGGCAGCTCCCGGAGCGAGCGGCTCTTGGCGGCCTCCACCGTTTCGGGCTTGAGCAGTGCGCGGCCCTCATCGTCCAGCACGTTGAGCAGTTCGCCTTCCTGCTTGAAGACCCACAGCTTGCCCTGGCTGACTACCATCCTGCCGGTGTCCTTGAGCCAGGCGGGAGCCGTTACGCCGTGCAGCCAGTTGCCCATCGGCGTCAAGAGGCCCACGGGTACGCGTTCCTCGTTCGAGAACAGCACATAGCCTTTCTGGTCTTCAGCCACGATCAGGCCCGGGCCCAGCGTCAGCGGCTCGGCGCGTCCCGGCACCAGCGCCATCTGCTTGTCGCCGGAGGGGTAGACGATGGCGTCGCCGTAGCGCTGCGATCCCTGCGCTTCGGCGGACTTGAGCGTAATGACGGGCTTGCCGTCGCTGTCCAGCACGGCATAGGAGCCTCGGCCGAGTTCGGCGCTCCAGAATGCCGGGGTCACGGGCATCATGCTGCGGTAGCCCTGGTCCGCGCCCACGGTCTTGCCATTCGCGTCCAGCAGCAGCGCCTCGCTTTCGTGATAGGCGACCGCCATCGAACCGTCTTCGCCCGGCACCGAAATGTCCTGGTAGTCGGGTTCCAGCACCCACTTCCAGTCCCGGTCCACCAGGCCGTACCGGCCTTCCGCATTGATCGCGATGTACAGGCCATTGCCATAGGACTTGACGAGGCTGACGCCGACGTCGTTGTAGCGGCGCTCGCCGCTGCTGGAGCGGTACTCCGGCTTGTACTCCACCGTCGCCAGCGCCGGCACGCCCGCGCCCAGATGCAGCGATTGCACGCCTTCGTCCAGCGGTTCGCCCACCGGTTGGCCCTTGCGGTCGATCAGTAGATAGCGGCCGTCCAGTATGGCCACGGTCAGGCCGATCTCGGCATAGTCCTGCACGGCGTCGTAGCGCGGCGGCACCGCCATCCGGCCTTTGGTATCGATGAAACCCCATTTGCCTTTCCATTTCACCGCGGCCAGGCCGTGGCTGAAGTCGCCCACCGCTTCGAAGATGGGCGAAATCGCCAGCCGGCCGTTCTGGTCCAGGAAGCCCCAGGCATGGCGGCGCAGCGACTGATCGCGTGGCACGCGGTCGATGTTCACCAGCGCGGACGGCAGCAGCACCGCGGCGCGCTGGTCCGCCAGCGCGCGGATGCAGCCGTTGGCGTAGGGGCTGACGTCATCGGCGACCGTGAGGCTGTAGGGCTTTTCCTCGATGCAGTATGAATTGCCGAACTGCGCATGCGCCGACAGGGACGCGCCCAGCGCGGCCAGGGCGCAGGCAAGGCGGGTGGTGCGTATCGCGCGTGACTTCATGGTTGTTTCGCTTTGGCGTTGTCGGGGGCGAGTTCGAACTTGTCGGCCACGGGGCAATCCATTTTCTGTTGCGGCCAGGTGATCCTGCCTTGGTCGTCCAGGATCGTCACGGTGTCGCACACCACGGTAAAGGTGGCGATAGGCACACCCTTGGTATCGATGTACTGCGTGTTCCGGCTCTGGTGGTTGCTGCGGACCAGCGCGCGTTCCTCGCTGAAGTTTCCTGCCCAGGTAAAGACGGGCGGGATGGCATAGCGTCCCGTCAGGTCGATGTAGCCGTACAGCTTGCCGGAATACTGCAGGCGGCGCGCCACCGCCAGGCCGTTGTTCAGCGGGCCCAGCGTGTCGAAGTGCGGTCCAACGATGCGCTTGCCGCTGGCGTCGATGAAGCCGTTCCTGCCGTTGCCCGAGGCGTTGCGGTAGGTCGCCACGCCTTCGTTGGCATGGCGGTCTTCCACGCTATAGGTGCCATCGATGCGGGTGATCTCGCGGCCCTGCAGGTCCGTCATGACGCTGACCGAGTTTTCCGAATCATGGAACACGATGCGCTGCATGGAGGCCAGCGGCGAGCCGTCGCCCCGCTTGGGCAGCACGGTCTTGCCATCCTGGTCGATCAGGCGGTAGCCGGACCCGGTATAGGCGCGTGCCAGCCCCTCCGGTTGCGCGAAGAAGGGATTGAACTCGCCGTAGATGGCGGGAACCTTCAGGTTGCCGCGGGCATCGATGGCGCCTTCGCCGTCTTCGTGTTCGATGTAGAGCCAGTGCTGGTACAGCTCCTTGCGCTCGGCCCGGCTGTCGGACACGCGCGTGGCGCCGCCCTTGGCGTCGAACACCACGGTTCCGCCGCCTGCCAGCGTACCCAGGTAGCGCCCGTCCTTCAGTCGCTCTGGCTTACCGGTCACAAGCTCGCTGGATTTGCCGCTACGCAGGTTCACCAGGCGGTAGGTGGTGTCGAAAGAGCTGCGGGAGCGCTGTCCGGAGCCGTTGTCCTCGATCAGCATCAAGCCGTTGCCCAGGTACTCCAGTTTGTACGAGCTTTCCTGTGTGGCGGGCACCACCCATTTGCCCTCGCGGTTCATCACGCCCCAGCGGTCCTGGTACTGGACCTTGGTCCAGTCGTCCTCGAACTTCTCCATGCTGTCGTATACCGGCTTGACCGCCGGCGCGCCCCGGGCGACGTTCCAGATGCCCCAGCGGTTCTCGCGGTTTTCGTCTGGCGCGCGGTACTGGATCAGTTCGCCGTCGAAGTTCATGGCGCCGTCCAGCACCTCGGCTGGCACTTGCGCGGCCTTGCCATGGGCGTCGATCACCAGGCTGTCGTCGCTGCGGCTGCGCGCTCCGCCCGCCAGCGCGTAAGCGCCGCGGAACGGGCGGATGACGCTATAGCGGGGCGGCACGGCCCAGCCGCCGTCGCCATCGATGGCGCCATACTTGCCATTGACGGTGCGCACCGGCAAGGGCATGGACGCGTCATAGCTGGAGATGTCCTCCCAGTCCGGATTGGTCACGATCTTGCCCTTGGACGTCAGGATGCCGAGAGGCTGCTTGTAGTCCAGGGGCTGCAACAGGGCCAGCGGCAAGCTGTCCGCGGTGGCGCGGCCGCGGGCCGACTCGCTGGCGGAAAAGGCTCTGATGTCGTAGTCCTGCAGGCGCGCGACCGTGTCGGCGTCCAGCAATGGTTTGCCGTCGCGCTTATAGATCTGCAGCAGGCCGCCGCCGGCATCGGGCGATGCATCCGCGCTCGTCGCTTCCGCGGCGGCGGCCCCGGTGATGTCCACCGCCGCCGTGGCTGCGTCCATCGCGGCAGGCGTGGCGATGTCGACCGCCACGGTCGCGGCTGCCGAGGCCTCGGAAGCCGCCGCGACCGCTTCTGCCGCGCTCGCGTCCTGCGAGGCGATCGCGGCGTCGGCCGAGGCCTCGACTGCCTCTCCTGGTCCATCTTCGTCAGAGACTGCGGCAGTACCAGCGGCTGCGGCATCGCCCGTCATCGCCGCGGCATCTGCCGCAGCTGCGGCTGCCGCGTCAGCCGCCATGTCCTCGGCGCGCGGCGCCAGCGAAGCCGTCACCCAGGCCAGCCCGTTGCTCAGCTGCACCCGGCCATGGCGCGCGTCTATCTTGCGGAACTTGCCGGCGGGATCGATCAGCAGCACGGCCTCGTCATCGATCATGACGCGCCAGCCATCGCGTTCATCCAGGCCGATGTAATTGCCCTTGAAGGCATGCTGCACGCCTAGCTTGGCGTTCAGCAGCAGCGCCTTGCCTGCGCCTTTTTGCTTGACCAACCACAGCCCGGGCCCTGCCAACTGCACGTCCTCGTAGCGCTGCTCATGGATGGACTTGCCGCTGGCATTCACGAACTCCCAGCTTTGCTCGCGGTTCACAGCCAGCACGTCGCCATCGCGCAACGCGGGTTGGCGGGCGCGCAGCACGTCCGGCGCGATCGCCCAGCGGGCTTGCTCGTCCAGCAGGCCCCACCAGCCGCCGTAGCGTGAATCGCGCAATTGGGCGGGCAGGTAGCCGCCGCTGGGCGCGGCCAGCGCCATGACGCCGGCGGGCAGCGTCGCCGCCTTGCCGGTCTCGGTGTTGAACAGGCGCGGCGGCATGGGCATTTCCATCGATGCCAGTTTCTGCCCGCGCTGGAAGCCCCAGGAGCGCGTGCCCAGCTCGAAGGTCTTGACCACCTTGCCGCTGCGGTCGATCAGCACGTCTTGCCCTTGCTCCTCGGCCAGCGCGGTGCCTTCGGCATTGAAACCCGTCGCTTCGGTAAAGCGCGGCTTGATGGCCCACTGCCCCTGCTTGTCGATATAGCCCCAGAGTCCGTCCTGGCTGGCGGCCGCCAGACCGTTCTGGAAGGATTTGACTTCCTGGAAAGCTGGCGCGATGGCCATGCGGCCTTGCTGGTTGAGATAGCCCCAGCGTCCCGAGTCGTCGTCGGCCGATCCTGTCAGTACGGCCGCCAAGCCCTCGTGGAAGGCCAGTTGGCATTCCAGGTCGGCGCTGTTGTATTCGTTGAGGCCGGGGGCGCACCGGTCCAGCCAGCCAGCCTGGGCCGCGCCGGGGATGGCGGGCAGGGCAGCCAGCGCCACGGCCAGCGCCAGCGGTTTGAGGGCGAGCGGGGTCTTCATCGTGCAGCGGCGCGGGTTGCAACCGCGCAAGCGTAAAGGCCGGGCTGGGCGTGCCACATGGTCGTATGCCTGCCAAGAAAGATGGGAAGGCAGCACTGTAACCAGCGGCAGCAGGCAATTAGGCGATAAATGTAACTGTCGAAAACAAACCGTTAAAAACACGGCTATCCGAGCTTGCGTGACGCCGATTCCGGGCGCTGTCCTGACATTCCTGCAAAGCATGCAGCGGACAAAAAATAATCGGTTGATGCGCGCACGCGCCGGCCCTGTAATGGACGCCGGTGCCTGCCCGCACGGAGGCGACGATCCACAGCCGAGGTCCGCCATGCCCGTCCTGCGCAAGTCTTCCCTGGATGCCTCTCAACTATTGCTGCTGGTCCTGGCAGGCGGCGTCATCATGGGCCTGGCACTGGGCGTGCGCCATGTGCAGGGCCTGTTCCTCCTGCCTGTCACGATGGACCGCGGCTGGAGCCGCGAGACCTTCGCCATGGCGCTGGCGGTGCAGAACCTGACCTGGGGCGTGGCCCAGCCCTTTACCGGCATGATTGCCGACCGCTACGGCTCGGCCAAGGTGATCGCGGGCGGACTGGTGTTCTATGCGCTGGGGCTGGCGGGCATGGCGCATGCCGCCACGCCCGCCGGGTTCCTGTGGACAGCCGGCGTGTGCATAGGCATCGCGCTGTCCGGCACCGCATTCGCCGTGATCTACGGCGCGCTCAGCCGGCTGGTGGCGCCTGAACGCCGCAGCTGGGCGCTGGGCGTGGCGGGCGCCGTGGGCGGCCTGGGCCAGTTCACCATGGTGCCGGCAGCGCAATGGCTGATCAGCGGCTGGGGTTGGGTCGCGGCCCTGCTGTCGTTCGCGCTGGTGCTGGTCATGCTGCTGCCCCTGGCGTTGCCGCTGAGGGAATCGGCCGGGCGCGAGCAGGGTGCGGCCGCGGGGGATGCAGGGTTGTCCATGTCCGCAGCCATACGCGAGGCCTTCGCCCAGCCCGGCTTCTGGCTGTTGAACCTGGGCTTCCTGGCTTGCGGCTTCCAGCTGGCCTTCATCGGCACGCACCTGCCCGCCTACCTGATGGACAAGGGCCTGCGCGCCTCCGACGCGGTGGCGGCGCTGGCCATCATCGCGCTGACCAACGTCATGGGCACCTACGTGTGCGGCGTCCTGGGCGGACGCCACCGCCGCAAGTACCTGCTGGCCGGCATCTATCTGCTGCGCACGGCCGCCATTGCGCTGTTCGTGCTGCTGCCGCTGTCGTCATGGACCGTCTACGTGTTCGCGGCGGTCATGGGCTTTGTCTGGCTGGGCACGGTGCCGCTGACCAACGGCCTGATATCCCAGGTGTTCGGCGTGCGCTACATCACGACTCTGTTCGGCTTCGTGTTCTTCGGCCACCAGCTGGGTTCCTTCCTGGGCGTATGGCTAGGCGGCGTGGTGTTCGAGGCCACCGGCTCCTATGACCTGATCTGGCTGGGCGCGATGGCGCTGGGCGTGCTGTCGGCGGCGCTGCACTGGCCGATAGACGACCGCGAGATGCAGCGTGTCCATACCGCTGGCGCGCCGGGCTAGCGGCGGCTTACAGCGGTCGGTGCTGCGTGCCCGCGCCCATGGTGATGTGCAGCATGCGGCATGGGCCGGCCACCTTGAGCGTGTGCCAGATGCCCTTGGGGACCACATAGGCGTCGCCTGCCTGCATCCGCACGGCCTGTTCGCCTGTCGGCCATTCCAGCCGCAGTTCCGCCGCGCCCTCGATCAGGCGCAGGACCTCGTCGGCCAGCGGGTGCATTTCCCATTGCGGCCAGTCCGTCTCGAAGGAATATTCGGACACCAGCCAGCCGCGGCCGAATCTTTCCAGTTCCTCTTCCGGCTGCGACCAGAAGGCGTTGCCGCCTTCGACGGCGGAGCAAGCGCCCGAGGCGTCCAGCAGGAGATAGTGCGACGACAGATTGGTAGTCATGTTGCGCTTCCTGGCGTGAAGGATGTCGGACCAGTGTAAAGCGATATCATGTGCCTCTTCATCGGCTATAACAGGAGAGGGCGATGCGCCAGGGATTCGATGGGGTCAGGCCCGCGTCCGAGTCTTCCATCGAGATCGGCTTCTTCCACGAAGGCCGGCATTGCGTGGAACGCATCCGGGCCAAGCCCACCGCCGCCAACCTCAAGCGCGCCGCCGACCGCCGGGCCGCCATCCTCGAGGCCATTGCGCGCGGCGAATTCGACTACGACGCCGAGTTTCCCAAGCGCGGCGGCGCGACCAAGCCATAACAGGGTTCCGCATGACGAGCGACAAGCAGCTGGACATCAACGATCTGACGCCGGACGCCTTCAGGGCCTACGGCTGGATGCTGGGCAAACCCATGCCGGACGGCAACGGCGTGCCGCTGTTCTCCAACCCGGCCACCGACTTCTGGCAAGAGCATCTCTTCAACACGGGCGCGGGTGGCGATGCCGAGTTGCTGTGGGTCAACTACCGCAGTCAGTCCTTTGAGATATCCAGCCTCGAAAAGCACCTGCTGACGCAGCAGGCCATCGTGCCGCTGACCGGCGAGATTATCCAGGTGGTGGCGCGCAGCGCGGCCGACGGCAGCCCCGATCTGGCCAGCCTGATGGCATTCCGCGTGCCACAGGGGCAGGGCGTCTGCATGCGTCCGGGCTGCTGGCACGCCACGCGCGTGACGGATGAGGAAGTCACCTGCCTGATGCTGACCCGCCGGTCCACCACCGTGGACCTGATCCAGCACCTGACCACGGACGCCGCCGCCAGCGAAAGCGCGATCGTGGCGATTCCCCTGCAGCGGCTCGAAGGCCAGACCCAGGCGGCTTGAGCGCATCCGGGGAAATGTGCCAGAATTCCCCGGGAATTCCCGCCTCGCACGCGACGCTGCCTTCAGCGAGCGCCGCCAACATCACGAAGTGTTGGAGCAATGAATGCGCGACCGTCAGACTGGCATCGAGTTCTTGCGCGCGACCCGCCTGCTTCTTGCGGCACTGCTGATCGGCAGCGCGGCAGGATGCGCCATCCATTCGCAAGATTCCAGCGGTTCGCAATCGGTCGGCATCGACGGCGTCACGGCGCAACAGGCGCGCGGCATCGCCCGCGAAGCCTATCTCTACGGCACGCCCATGGTCGCCAGCTACCAGACCATGCATGCCTTCAGCATCGATAAGAGCAACCCCCAGTACAAGGGTCCGCTCAACACGGTCAACAACGTTGCGCGCGTCTTCACGCCCGAAGACACCGCCTTCGTCACGCCCAACGCCGACACGCCATACACGTTCGCGGTCCTGGACCTGCGCGCCGAACCCGTGGTCATCACCGTGCCTGCCATGGAGCCGCGCCGCTACTTCGTACTGCAGCTGATGGACCTGTACACCTACAACTTCGCCTACATCGGCAGCCGCAGCACGGGCAATGGCGGCGGCCGGTTCCTGGTCGCCGGCCCGCGCTGGAAGGGCAAGACGCCGGCCGGCATCACCAAGGTGATCAGGTCGGAAACCGATCTGGTCAACCTGGTCGGGCGCACCCAGCTCTTCAGCGCGGGGGATCTGCCCAACGTCAAGCGCATCCAGTCGCGCTACAAGATCCAGACCTTGTCGACCTTCCGCAAGCAGCGCGCGCCCGTACCGGCGCCGGCCGTGGACTGGATCGCACCGGAACCGCCCGCGCAGATGCGCAGTTCGCTGGAGTTCTACAACCAGCTTGCCTTCCTGCTGCAGTTCGCGCCGGCCCATTCTTCCGAGCAGTCATTGCGCGAACGCTTTGCCAGCATCGGTCTGGAACCCGGCCGGCAATTCGACTTCAACAGCATGAACCCCGCCTTGCGCCGCGCCTTGCAGGAAGGCATGCACGATGGCCAGAACGACATCGACAAGAACCGCGAGGCCCTGAACGGCAAGACCGACGGATTGTTCGGCGACCGCAACACACTGAAGAACGATTACCTCGCGCGCGCCACCGGCACGCAGGTCGGCATCGGCGGCAACAGCCGCGAAGAAGCGCTCTATCCCGTGCTGGAGAACGACAGCACCGGCCAGCCGCTGGACGGCCGCAACAAGTACACCCTGCGCTTCGCCCCGCGAAGCCTGCCGCCCGTCAATGCGTTCTGGTCCATGACCATGTATCGCTTGCCCGAGCAGCTGCTGGCGTCCAATCCGCTCAAGCGCTATCTGATCAATTCCTCCATGCTGTCGTCGCTCAAGCGCGACCGCGACGGCGGCATTACGATCTACCTCCAGTCGGAGTCGCCGGGCAAGGGCAAGGAAGCCAACTGGCTGCCCGCGCCAGCGGGGCCCTTCATGGTCACGCTGCGGTACTACTGGCCCAAGCCGGCGCTGCTGGAAGGCAAGTGGACCTCGCCGCAGATCGAGCGCGCCCGGCAGGCGCCCCAGGCGCGCCCGGCGCCTTTCCCGCCCCAGGTTCGACACTAGAGCCTGTCTGGGCTACAAGAAGGCCTCGCGTAGGCCAGTCATTGCCATCCGGCCAGGCGCAGTCGGGTAGACGCCCACACAGGGAGCCTCGCGCCGCATGAAGCGCAATTTCAATATTCACGACCTGCGCATTTTCTACGCGGTAGTCATGACCGGATCGACCCGCCAGGCCGCGCAGTCCATGCACTTGACCCAGCCGGCTGTCAGCCACGCGATTTCCCGCCTGGAAGGCGCGACCGGCGTGCAACTGTTCGACCGGTCGCACAAAACCTTGCGTCCCACCGAGGCGGGCCAGTACCTCTACAGCGAAGCGAAGTTCGTGCTGGACGAGCTGGTCCGCATCGACGAGGCGCTGCACAGCATCGAACAGTTCGGCGGGCGCGGCCTGCGCATCGCATCCTCGCCCGCGCTGGCGCTGGGCTACGCGCCCGATGCCGTGCGGCGCTATCTGGACGTCAACGGCACCCGGCCTTTCTCCATTGATATCGAATCGTCCGTGCAGGCCATCAGCGCGGTCGAGACCATGCGCGCGGACTGCGGCTTGGGCGCGGTCGAGCGCGACAGCGCCCGGCTGGCATTCACGCCGTTCCTGCGCGCCGACGTCATGGCCATCGCGCATCGGGATCATCCCCTGGCGGCGCGCGACATCATCGCGGCGGCCGATATCCCGCCAGACACCTACGTGAAGCCCTTGTGGTCCGACTATGTGGTCGCACAGGGCGACATCGCGGATTCGCTGCTGCTGAGTTCCGGCATGCGGGCGCACATGTCGCTGCTGCCCGGCACGGTTCGGGCGGTCCAGGGCATCAGTTTGGTCAACGCTTTATCCGCGTGGGATATCGTGGCGGCCTATCCCGATCTGGTCGCCCGGCCGCTGGCTTCGCGGCAGTGGTTCGATTTCTATCTCATTACCCGCAAGGAGCTGCGCAACCAGGACCTGGCCGAGCGATTGCTTGACGCCTTGCGGGCCACGGCACAGGCGCGCCGCCAGGGCGTCTACGCGCAAACAGTCCAGCTGCTGGCGTAGGGCGCGGCCTCAGTCCGCCGGCGGCTGCCAGGGCAGCGATTGCAGGTCGCCGTCTATGCTGATCGCCTGCCCGCTGATCATTGCCCCGAACGGGCTGGCCAGGAACAGCGCCATGTTGGCGATGTCCGCTGCCCGCACGAACTGCCTCAGGCTCACGCCGGACAGTTCCAGCCGGGTCTCTTCCGCCACCGTCAGGCCCATGTTTTTCGCGCGCGCCTCGATCACGCGGTCGATGCGCGGCCCCGCCACCAGCCCGGGCAGCAGCGCGTTGACGCGGATGCCATGGCCGCCCAGCTCGACCGCCAGCGAACGGGTCAGCCCCACCACGCCCCATTTGGTCGCTGCGTAGGGTGTGCGCATGGGTATGCCCATGCGGCCTGCCACCGAGCTGATGTTGATGATGCTGCCGCCGCCCGCAGCGCGTAGCGCCGGCAATGCATGCCGCACCGTGTGGAACTGCGATGCCAGATTGATATCCAGCGTCGCGTCCAGTTCTTGCGGTTTGATGTCCGCGATACCCGCGGTCGGGCCGGCTATGCCGGCATTGTTGACCAGCACGTCCAGGCCGCCCAGCTGCGCCAGCGCTTCCTGCATGTAGCGGTCGATCTCGTCGCGCCGGCTCACGTCGGCGCGCGAGCTGGGGTAAGGGCAGGCCGCCAGCGCCTGTTCGTCCACGTCGCAGACGTGCACCCTGGCGCCGCGTCCGGCGAATGCGGTGGCGATCGCCGCGCCGATGCCGGCCGCGCCCGCGGTCACGATGACGCGCTTGCCAGAGAGATCCACCGGCAGCGCGGAAATGTCCGCCGGGACAGCGTTCTTCACAGTCATGCCAGATCCTTGTGGTTGCGGTTCAGGGCTTCATCAAGCGGCAGGTCGATTCCGCGGGGGTGGTATAGACCTGGTCGCCAGGCACCCGGGCCACCAGCTTGTAGTAATCCCAGGGCGCCTTGGATTCCGCCGGAGTCTTTACCTGCATCAGGAACATGTCGTGCACCATCAGGCCATCGGCGCGGATCTTGCCGTCCTTCACGAAGAAGTCGTTCACCGGATTCGCCTTCAGCCATTTCATGACGGTGTCGCCATCGGTGCTGTTGGTGGCTGCCACGGCCTTCAGGTACGTCGTGGCGGCGGAATAGTCGCCGGCCTGCAGCATCGAGGGCTTTTTCTTCATGGTGGCTTCGAAGCGCGAGGCCCACTTGCGCGAGGCGTCGTCCTGGTCCCAGTACCAGGCCGTGGTCAGGTACATGTTCTGCGCGGCTTGCAGGCCCAGCGCGTGAACGTCGGTGATCAGCACCAGCAGGCCGGCGATCTTCATCTTCGGCGTCAGGCCGAATTCATTGGCCGCCTTGACCGCATTGCTGGTGTCGCTGGCCGAATTCGCCAGTCCCAGCACCGATGCGCCGGATGCCTGCGCCTGCAGGATGAAGGACGAAAAATCCGCCGCGTTCAGCGGATGCCTGACCCGCCCCTTGACGGCGCCGCCGTCGGCCTGCACCACGGCCGACGCATCGCGCTCCAGCGCATGTCCGAAGGCGTGGTCCACGGTCAGGAAGTACCAGTTCTTGTCGCCTTCCTTCATCATCGCGCGCGCCGTGCCGCGCGCCAGCGAGACCGTGTCGTACACGTAGTGCACGGTGTAGGGCGTGCATTGGGAATTCGTCAGTTCGGAAGCGCCCGCGCTCACCACGAAGAACGGCGTCTTCTTTTCTTCGGCCACCTTCGCCATCGCCAGCGCCGCCGCCGAGTTCGCGCCTGCGATCAGCATGTTCACGCCTTTCTGGTCCAGCCATTCACGCGCCCTGGAGGAGGCAATGTCAGCGCGGTTCTGATGGTCCGCCACCAGGACCTCGACCTTCTTGCCTGCCACCACGCCGCCCAGGTCCGCCACGGCCATCTTGATCGCCTCGGCGCCGCCGGGGCCGTCGGCGTCCGCCGACAGGCCGGACATATCGGTAATGAAGCCGATGCGGATCACGTCGTCATCGGCTTGCGCCGCGCCGGCTATTCCCAACAGCGCAGCCACCGCCGTCGCGCACAATGTTCTTTTCATGTCTCTCTCCCCACTGGATAGGATTTTGGTCAGAACGCGACGTTGTCGCGGCCCTTCAGTTGCAGAGTCTCGCGCGCCTCGTCGGGCGTGGCGATTTGCAGTGACAGGTCTTCCAGGATGCGGCGGATCCGCCGCACCTGATCGGCGTTCGAGCGCGCCAGCTCGCCCGGCCCGTCCCACAGCGAATCCTCCAGCCCCACGCGCACATTGCCGCCCATGGTCGCCGCCATCGTCGCCAGCGGCGTCTGCTTGCGTCCGGCGGCAAGTACCGACCAGATGTAGTCGTCACCGAACAGCCGGTCAGCGGTGCGCTTCATCATCATCACGTCTTCGGGATGCGTGCCGATGCCGCCGCGTATGCCGAACACGGACTGGATCAGGAAGGGCGGCTTGAGCAGCTTGCGGTCCACGAAATGCGCCGCGGTGTACAGATGCCCGATGTCGTAGCACTCGATCTCGAAGCGCGTGCCGTTGTCGCCGCACGAGGTCAGGATGTGTTCGATGTCCTTGAAGGTGTTCTTGAAGATCAGGTCGTTGCTGCCTTCCAGATAGGGGCGTTCCCAGGCGTGCTTGAATTCCTTGAAACGCTCCAGCAGCTCGTACATGCCGAAGTTCATCGAGCCCATGTTCAGCGATGCGACCTCGGGCTTGAATTGCAGCGCAGGCGCCATGCGATCGGCGATGGGCAGTACGGGAGAACCGCCAGTCGTGATGTTGATCACCACGTCCGAGCCATTCTTGATGCGCGGCAGGAACTGCGCGTACAACGCGGGATCCTGGGTAGGCTGCCCGGTATCGGGCTGGCGCGCATGCAGGTGCACGATGGCCGCGCCGGCCTGGGCGGCATCCAGCGCGGATTGCGCGATCTCATCGGGCGTGACGGGCAGATGCGGCGACATCGACGGCGTGTGGACCGATCCGGTGATGGCGCAGGTGATGATGACCTTGTTCCTGGACTGTTTCATGGGCCTCGGGCTGCGCGCTTGCGCATGCGGTTCTAGTGGTTTTCATGGCCCCGGCTGTCTCCTCCGGGTGTGGGCCATTCTGTCCCAGGCCCGCGACCCGTGTCACCTGAACAGAAATAATCAATTGATAGGATTTGCGGTGCTGCGGTGCAGCGACGAAGGGTGCCGGCGCTGCGCGGGATTCCTGACAGGACTACAATTTGCCTATGCCGGAACGCCCGTTCCGACGGCCATCCGATCACGCAGAAGTCGCCTCCCATGCTTGATATCCAGACCCTCCGCCCGCTGCGGGCCATGCAGCCCGGGCGCGGCCAGATCCGCCTGATGCAGGTGCCGGCATGAGCTACGTCCTGGCGGTGGATCTCGGCGGCACGCGCTTTCGCGCCGCACTGGTGGACGCGCGCGGCGGCATCGCGCATTCGTGTTTCATCGACAGCCCGGCACGCGCCAGCCTTGCCGCTCACTCCGGCTGGGACGAGATCGACGCCGACGCCTGGTGGGGCGGGCTGCAAGCCCTGGCCGATGCCCTGGCGGCGCAGGCGGAAGCCGCTTTCGATGCGGTGGAGGCCATTGCGATTTGCGGCGTCACGCGCACGCAGGTCTTCATCGACGCGCATGGTGCCGCCATCCGGCCTGCGATCACCTGGCGCGATACGCGCGCGGCGGCGGACGTAGGCGCGTGGCTCGCGTCCATGCCGTCTGCCCATCCCGAACATGCGCAGATCAACGCCTTTCATCCTTGGGCGCGCGTGGCCTGGCTGCTGCGCGCCGAGCCTCAGAATGCGGCTCGGGTGCGAGTGGTGCTGGAACCCAAGGACTATCTGAATTTCCGCCTGACCGGACGCGCCGTGAGCGACACCGTGTCGATGGCGCGGCTGGCGGCGGCCGCGACGGCAGCGCCTGAATGTGCCGATCTGCTGACGGCGGCGGGCGCCGATCCGACCTGGGTACCGCGCCTGCTCGATCCGCTGGAGATCGTCGGCGCCGTGCAGGCGGGCCTGCCGGGCGCGCTGGCGCGACTGTCTGGACGCCCCGTGGTGGCCTGCGCCAACGACACCTGGGCGGCCGTGGCCGGCCTGGGCGCCTTGCGGCCGGGCTATGCCTACAACATCTCCGGCACCACCGAAGTCTTCGGCGCCGTGGGCGCCGAGCCGGTGCAGGCGCAAGGCCTGATGACGGTGGACTGGGGCGGGGGCCATCACCAGATCGGCGGGCCGGGCCAGAACGGTGCGGACACGGTGGCGTGGCTCCTGCCCCTTTTAGGCCGCCTGGGCGACGAAGGCATGGCCGGCGTGGGCGAGGCCATGGACGCCTTGCTGGACGCGCCACGCGACCCGCAGCCGGCCCTGTTCCTGCCCTATCTGCAGGGCGAGCGGGTGCCTTACTGGGATCCGCATCTGCGCGGCGCCTTCCTCGGTTTGAACCGTCGCCACGGCCCCGGCGACCTGGCCTGGGCCGTGCTGGAAGGCGTGGCCTTCCTCAACCGCATCGTGCTGGAACGCGCCGAAAGCGCGCTGGGCGGCCCCGTCGGAGAAATCCGCTTCGGCGGCGGCGCGGCGTCCAATGCCCAGTGGTGCCAAGTCAAGGCGGACATCTGCGAACGTCCGCTGGTGGTCGGCCAGGCCGAGCAGCCTGGCGTCCTGGGCGCGGCGGTCGCCGCGTGGACGGGCGTGGGACGCTACGGCAGCTTCGCGGCCGCCCAGGACGCCCTGGTGCGCGTGGCGCAACGCTACGAGCCGCAAGCCGAGCGGGCCCATGCCTATCGCCGCATGTACCACCAGTTCCGCGCCGCGGAAGCCGCGCTGGCGCCGGTATCGCGCGCGCTGGCCGGCATCGACATGGGCTGATGGGCCAGGTATAAACTACGACGCCATCAGCGGGGCGCAGCCATGCGCCCACATAACAAACAAAACGCAGCAAGGGTCGAGTCGATGCGCGGCATCCTGGAGCAGTACGGCACGGCAATCGCGGGATTGGTCCTGGTGGGCTTTTTCGCATTGGCTGCCCCGAATTTCGCGGCGCCCAACAATCTTCTGAACATCGCCAAGGAGACCAGTTTCCTGGCCATCATCGCCATTGGCTTCACGCTGGCGCTGGTCACGGCCGAACTGGACCTGTCCGTCGCCGACGTCGCCAGCCTGGCGGCCGTCGTCACTGGCGCCTTGGTGCATACCGGTCAGCCGGTGCTCCTGGCCATAGGCGCGGGCCTGGGCGTGGGCCTCTTGTGCGGCCTGGTGAACGGCATGGCCGTCACGCGGCTGCGCGTGCCTTCGCTCATCGCCACCCTGGGCATGGCCGCCATGGCGCGCGGCTTTGCCTTCATGCTGACCGACGGCGTGTCCTATGTGGGCCGCTGGCCCGCTGCCTTCACCGATCTGGCCCGTGGCAAGCCTTTCGGCATTCCCGCCCTGGTGCTGTGGATGCTGGGCGCCGTGGTGCTGGCGTTCTTCCTGGTCAAGTGGACCCGCACAGGCGCGCGCATGACAGCCACCGGCGAGGCCGGCGAATCCGCACGGCTGGCCGGCATCAACATCCGCGCCATGAAAAGCATAGGCCTGGCGCTGTCCGGCCTGTGCGCGGGTCTGGCGGCCGTGCTGCTGACATCCAGCCTGTCGTCCGCCGCGCCCAACATGGCAGGCGACTACTTCCTGTACGCCATCGCCGCGGTGCTGCTGGGCATGACCATGTTCAATCCCGGCCACGCCAACGTACCGGGCACGCTGGTGGCCGCGCTGATCCTCAAGGTGCTGGGCAACGGCCTGGTCCTCATGGGCGCGCCGTATTACGTGCAGGACATCGTGCTGGGCTTCATCATCATCGCGTCCGTCGCGGTGTCATCGGCCGTGCTGAAGAAAGCGGCTTTCAAATTTTGATCGGAAGGGGAAGAGAACCATGCGTAAATCCTTGATGCGCAATCTGCTGTTGGCCGCGTTTTCCGTGCAGGCCCTGGCCCTGGGCGCCGCCGCGCACGCCTTCGACGTGGGCGTGGTCGCGTTCCAGATGTCCTCGGAAACCCATGCCCGCGTCGCCAACGCCGCTGCCGAAGCCGCCCGCGCCAAAGGTTGGACGGTCACCCAGTTGAACGCTGAAGGGTCGCTACCCAAACTGGCCGAACAGCTCGACACCCTGGTCAACAAGAAGGTCGACGCCATCGTCATCGCCATGGGCAAGCCCGTCGAAACCGATGCGCAGCTGCAAGCCGCGAAAGAGAAAGGCATTCCCGTCGTCGGCGTGATGTCGGGCGCCAGCCCCCACATGCTGTTCGACGTCGAGGTCAACGAATACGCTACCGGCGCCCAGTCCGTGCTGTACCTGCTGGGCAAGATGGGCTACCAGGGCAATATTCTGTCCGCGCGCTTCGACGGCAACTCCGGCACCCGCATCCGCGGCAAGATGCTGGACGCCGTCCTGACTGAGAACACCGCGGTCAAGGACCTGGCCAAGTTCAGCATGGCTCGCACCCAGAGCTGGCGCGACGACGTGCGCAACGGCATGCAGGCGCTGCTGCTGCGCCACCAGGGCCAGTTCAAAGGCGTCTGGGCCTCGTTCGACGGCCAGGCCTATGTCATCGACGACCTGCTGCAGGCCCAGGGCATGAAGAAGGGCGACATCACCTTGGTGTCCGTCGACGGCAGCCCGGAAACCTATCGCCGCATCGCTGATCCCGCCAGCCTCATCACCGCCACCATGATGATTCCCTTCGAGCAGATGGGCACCAAGGCCATCTACGCCATCGACCGCATCGTCGTGAAGAAGGAGCCCAGGGAAACCATCGCCGCCGGCCCCTACCTATTCATGGACTCGGTCCTGGTCGACGCCAGCAACGTCCAGAAATTCCTGCAACCCGCCAAGTAAGAGCCCGCAGCCATGACAGCCGCGTTGTCGCTACGCCAGATCAAGAAATCCTACGGCGCCGTCGAAGCCCTGAAGGGCGTGGACCTGGACGTGCCACTGGGCAAGGTCATGGCCATCTGCGGCGACAACGGCGCGGGCAAGTCCACGCTCATCCGCATCATCTCCGGCGCGCAGGAACCCAGCGGCGGCGCGATGAGCCTGAACGGCAAACAGGTCGTGTTCGGCTCGCCCCACGACGCCCTGGTGCAAGGCATCGCCACCATCTACCAGGACCTGGCGCTGGCCCCGCGCCTGTCGATCTGGGAGAACATCTTCATGGGTGCCGAGCTGGTGCGCCGCGCGGGTCCGTTCAACATCCTGGACAAGCGCCGCATGGCCCAGGACGCGCGCGGCTACTTGCAGCGCCTGTCCGTGCCCATCGACGACATGGACCGGCCCGTGGAACGCATGTCCGGCGGCCAGCGCCAGGCCGTCGCCATCGCCCGCGCCCTGCGCTGGGACGCCCGCGTCGTCATCATGGACGAACCCACCGCTGCGCTGGGCGTCAAGGAAACCGCGCTGGTACTGAACCTGGTGCGCAAGCTGCGCGAAGAAGGGCGCACCGTGATCCTCATCAGCCACAACATGGCCGACGTGGTGGCGCTGGCGGACCGGATCGCGATCTTGAAGAGCGGCGCCAAAGTCATCGAGCGCGACGTGGCCGGACTGGACGCGGATGCGCTGGCGCATATGGTGATGACGGGCAAGGAATAGATTCTCCGCTCTAGGCTGAGCGGAAAAAAAGGCCGGCGCCAGATTCTCCTGGCGCCGGCCTTTTGACGTGCAGTGTAGGGACTTAGTCCTTGCGGCTGGTCACTTCAACCAGGTGGTAGCCGAACTGTGTCTTCACCGGACCCTGGACTTCGCCGACCGGGGCGCTGAACACCACGGTGTCGAATTCCTTGACCATCTGGCCCGGACCAAACGTACCCAGGTTGCCGCCGTCGCGCGAGGACGGGCAGCTCGAGTTTTCCTTGGCCAGCTGAGCGAAGTCGGCGCCGTTCTCGATGGCGGTCTTCAGTTCGTTAGCCTTGGCTTCGGTGGAAACGAGGATGTGACGGGCGGAGGCTTGTGCCATTTGGGGGCTCCTTGCGGACTTGAATTGGGGAGGGGGAGAGTAACGCATTCAGCGAGCTACTGCAGGAATTGCTAGGGTAACTCGAGAGCGTGGAAAGCTCTAAGGGAATGGCCTCGAACTTGTTATGTAGTGCTTTGATTACTAATGATTATTTCAAAATGTTATAAATGGCCTCAATCATTCATTTAGGGATAGCGCAATAGTTCATCCCGAAAAAGAGGCCAAAAGCACATGGGTATTCGGCAGTGTCTGAGCAAGGTCCTGAAGGAATATGCAGCGGCGCGAGGTGAAGCCTTCTCCGGCCACGCACTCGCTCGGTTCATACGTCGAGACTTCCGAGATACGGTGGCAGCTATTGTCGGCGCCGATCGGCAACTCACTTGTAAGGGCAGCGCGGGCCAAGGAAATTGGGGGCGTGGTCCTTGGTTGGGCGTGTTCTATGCACCAATTACCGAGAGTGCTCAGTCAGGCTACTACCCGGTCTACTTATTTCGCGAAGATATGCAAGGTGTGTACCTGAGTCTGAACCAGGGGATGACTGAAGCGAAGGCTCACTACAAGTCAGATGCCAAGACAGCTCTGAAGGCGAAGGCGGCGAATTTCAGGGCTTTGCTGGGCTCTGCTTGGAAACAATTTCCTCAATTGGAAATCGACCTCGCTCCCAGCGCATCGTCGAACGATACGGCCTTTTATGAGGTAGCGAGCATATGTGCCAAATACTATCCGGCGGAGAACCTGCCCACAGAAGAGGTCCTGGTTGAGGATCTGAACGCGATGTTGATGCTGTATGGCATGCTCTATGAAGCCGAGACTGTGGGTGGCTATAGTGCAGAGTCGGAAGCAGATGAGCCGGCAGACCTGCTATATGAAGATTTGACGCGTTTTCGGATGCATGCGCGGCTAGAGCGTAGCACCAAGCTCACTAAGCAAGTGAAGGCGAAAAAGGGCTGTGTCTGCGAAGTTTGTAATCTTGATTTCGAGAAGATCTACGGAGAGCTGGGTAAGGGCTACATCGAGGCGCACCATCTGCGGCCGCTTGCCACGCTAAAGGGGCAAAAGGTGCCGATGGATCCAGAATTGGATTTCGCCGTGCTATGCGCAAACTGCCATCGAATGATCCATCGTTCCGAGTACATTTCTGACGTTGGTGAGTTTAGAAACAAGCATTTCGCGACCAGAAAGACCGGCTAGCTGCTCCGTCAGCTTGGCGTGATGAGTGTCAACGTTACTGGATCACCCGGAGCTAGTCGCGACGGCATGCAACTCTTACCCGTCAATTGGCCACTTGGGTCTTTCAACCCGCCGATACGCCAACCCCTTCAAATCCAACGCCGCTGACCCCGGCGCATCCGCAAACACCACCTTCCGCGCCACCTTCGAAAACGAAGCCTGAAAGTGCTGCGCGGACTTCACCACAATCAGCGCCTTTTCCTCCAGCCGGCATCCCAGCTGGGTGAACACATCGGTATCCATGGCCTGGGCCCGCACCGTGATCAATACGATCTCGATGCCATCGGCCTCGACCAGCGCCGAATTCCCCACCACTGCAGGCGATCCGGACAACCCCGTCATGACCATGTCCGGCACCAGCGCATTGACCGTGCACATCAGATCCAGCGGCTCCCCAGACAGTGGGCTGATTTTGCCCCCTATGCGCAAGGGCAAACGCGCGCCCACACCGGCGCTGAAGGCGATGCGGACGGCGATCGGGTCCCACATGGGGCCTATCGCCACATTGCGCATACCGCGTTCCAGCAGACGCCGCAGCAGGAAGGTTGAGTCCCCCGCACCGCCGCCGCCGGGATTGTCGGCCGCATCGGCAATGACGACAGGCGTTACGCCGTATGCCAGAGCCTGGTCGATGGCTTCGTCCGGTTTGGGATAGACAGGCGTCAACGCTTCGCGCATGCCTATCAGCTCGTCGGCCAGGCGCCGCGCGAGCTGCTGGGCGGCCTGAGTGTCGCCGTCGGCATAGACCAGCAGCTTGGTCCCCATGTCTGGCACGTCGCCCCAGGCGAAGCTGTGCACTACGGAAATGGAGAGGATGCCGTCTTTGCCCTCCAGCGCGCTGATGCGGTCGATATAGCCGCGCGCCGGTTCCTGCGGCGTGCGGATGGTGACGACCATCCCGCAGTCAACGACGGCCGCGACGGGCGCGATGCGACGCTCGACGATGGCCGCGCAGAAGTCCACCAGTTCCAGCGCGCGTTCGCGTATGTCGGTGTGGGGATATTCCTTATACGCGATCAGCATGTCGGCGTTGGCCACCATGGCCTCCGACAGGTGGCAGTGCGGATCCAGTTCCGCGCCCACCACGACTCCGGGGCCGACGATCTTGCGTATCCGCGTCAGCAGGTCGCCTTCGCAGTCTTCATAACCATCGGCCACCATGGCGCCGTGCAGGCCCAGCACCACCAGGTCGACGGGCAGGGCCTGCTGCAGGTCGCGCAGCAGTTCATCACGCAGCGTTTCGTAAGCATGGCGGGTGGTGACGCCGCCGGGTTGGGCGCCGGCGGCCATGCCTTCGATCACGGTCCAGCCGTGTTGCGCGCCGCGCTGGCGCGCTGCCCACAGGGGGCCGCTGAAGATGGTCATCTCGGGAGGATGGGTGCCGGCGGGGTAATAGCCCCGGTCGGAAAAATCATCCAGCGAGGTGGGCAGCGGAGCGAACGTATTGGTTTCCGTGGACAGCGAACCGGTGAAAACGCGCATGGTACGAGTGCTTAGTCCGCGGTGGCGCCGGATGCCTTGACCACGTCGGCGTACTTGGCGATTTCGGAAGCGACGTGCTGGCGCAGCTCTTCGGTCGTGCCGCCGCCGGGCGTGGCGACCATGCCGGCGAGCTTTTCCTGGATGTCCTTCTCAGCCAGGATCGCGTTGACTTCCTTGTTCAGCTTTTCCACGATGCCCGCGGGCGTGCCGGCCGGCGTGAACAGCGCATACCAGGACGTCATCTCGTAACCCTTGACGGTGGCGTCGATGGTGGGGATCTCGGGCGCGAAGGGCTGGACGGTAGCGCTGGTGACGCCCAGTGCGCGCAGCTTGCCGCCCTGGATGAGCTGCATGACGGAAGGCGCGGTGTCGAACATCACCTGGATGCGGCCGGCCATCAGGTCGGTGAGGGCGGGCGCGCTGCCCTTGTACTGCACGTGCTCCATTTCCACGCCCGTCATCATCTTGAACAGTTCAGCCGACAGACGGGTCGACGAGCCAGCGCCGGACGAGGCGAAGAAGATGTTCTTGGGGTTGGCCTTGGCGTAGGTGATGAACTCCTGCACGGTCTTGGCCGGCACGGTGTTGTTCACCACCATGATGTTGGGGAAGCGCGTCAACAGCGCCACCGGCGCGAAGTCCTTCTGGAAGTCGAAGGACAGTTCCTTGTACAGCGACACGTTGATGGTGCTGGCGTTCGAGCCCAGCAGGATGGTGTAGCCGTCGTTGGGCGAGCGCGCCACGGTCGCGGCGGCGATGTTGCTGGCGGCGCCGGGGCGGTTCTCGACCACGAAGGTCTGGCCCAGCTTGTCCGACAGGCGGCCGGCGATCAGCCGCGCCACGGCGTCTGACGAGCCGCCAGGCGCGTAGCCGACCACGACCTTGACGGGCTTGTTGGGGTAGGTGGCTTCCGGCGAGGCGAATGCGGCTTGTTGACTGAACACGCTCAGGGTTGCGGCAGCGAGGATCGAAGCGAAGAGTTTCATGCTTTAAGGCTCGAAATGGGCGTTACCTCGCATTGCCGCCGCCGCTGGTTTCCAGCTTGCGGCTCGCAACCGAGCGGATTTGAAAGTACGCGCATTATTCGCAATCGCAGCCCTGTAAATCAATGTAAGCTGAGAGGAAGTTTGTTGCTAAAAAGGCAACGATTTGAAGAAATCGTAGAAAAGGGGACAAGCATGGACGGAGGTTTGAGCGCGCGGCGCCTGCAATACTTCTTCGAGGCGGTGACGACCGGATCGGTGCGCGGCGCCGCCGAGCGCCTAGGCGTGGAACCTTCCATCGTCAGCCGCCAGATCCAGCTGCTCGAAACGGAGCTGGGCGTGGCGCTGCTGGAGCGCAAGGGCCGCGGCATCGTGCCCACCGACATGGCCGCTATCGTGATGGATCATTGCCGCGACCGGCAGGCCAGCGAGCAGGCCCTGCGCGCCCGGCTGGACGAGGTCAACGGCTTGCAACGCGGCGATATCCAGATCGTCACCAGCGAGGGATTCGTGGACATCCTGATGAGCGGCGTGGTGGACGAATTCTGCCGACAGCATCCCGGCGTGCGGGTATCGCTGAAGGTGGCAGGCGCTTCCGACGCGGTGCGCGCCGTGGTGCACGACGACGCACATATCGGCGTGGTGTTCGGCGCCCCGGCGGACCCCGGCATACGCGTGGTCCATACGCGCAACCATCCGCTGTGCGTGATCGCGTGGCCGGATCATCCGCTGGCGCGGCAACGCAAGCGGCCGACGCTGAAGGACGTGGCGAGCTATCCGATTGCGCTCATGGGGCCGGGGTTTGGCCTGCGCCAGCTGATCGAGATGGCCGAGCTGTCGGAGAGCATCGTGCTGTCGCCCAGCTTCATCGCCAACTCTATCGTGACTTTGAAGCGCTACGTCGAAAGCCGCCTGGGACTGACCTTCACGTCGGCGAATTCGGTGGTGAAGGAGGTCGCCAGGGGCGAGCTGGTGGCGTTGCGCACCACCAATCCCATCTTCGAGGCGGCGCAGACGCGGCTGATCGTGCGCGCCAACCGGCCGTTGACGAGCGCCGCGCGCGGCATGCTGGAACGGATCCAGGCATCGCCGTTGTTCCACGCCGGAAAACTCCAGGGCACGCCCAAGCAGGGATCCGTCTCTGCCTAGCTCCTGGTGGGATATGTCTTGAGTACCTTTTCGATCATCCTCCCGAATTCCTTTCCGAGTTTTCGATACCCTTTGGGCGTGAGATGGATTTCGTTGATCCAATCGCCGGATTTACCCTTTTTGTCAGGCTCCGCGGGCCTGATCTCGGCTATCGAGGCGGAATCGAAGACATGCAGTTTTGCAATCGCATTCGACGACCCGCTGTCCTGGTCCAACGACAGCATGAACAAGCGGAGCTTTTCGAATAGGTAGTCGCAGACCTGTTGCCTGAATTCCGATGGAACGCCGTACTTTTTGAAGGCGGGATAAAGCCAGCCTTTATCCCATGGCATCACGCCCGATGGACGCACAGTGGGTTTGGCGTAAGTATGGACAAAGATCGGGCGTTCACGGTTCTGGCCCTGGTCTCGCCGATTGGCCACTGTGTGAAAGTTCTGCAGCAGATAGCGCGTCAATGTCAGCCATCCGGCTGTGCTGACATAGCGTTCGGGGCCGGTCACTGTGGAGTTTTCGACTTCGTCGGGGCGCAGCAATATCCGCTGGTCGGCCGAGGTCGGATTTCCATGCTGGTCCATGAGCGGAGCCCTGGTCGCATCGATGAAGTCGTTTCCTCCTGCGGAAAGCAATATGGCGTCCCACTGGTGCTTGAAGCCGGGCAGGTAGAGCAGCTTGTTGAACACGCTGCGTTCCACGCTGTCCACCATATGTTGAAGCGTATCGCCAGGGTACGCGCAGTTGAGAATCTGCGTACTGCTTGAAAGTTCCAGTTCGAACAGAAGGTTGCTCAAGCTGGAGCCTTTCAGGGTGCCGAGGGTGAACCAGGAGTCGCCTTCGGCCAGGAACCTGCGTCCCCCCGACAGGACCGGCGGAGGATACTCATTCATCGTGTCAGCGGGAAGCACTTGCGGTTTTGTGGCCATGACGCCTCCTGAGGCCGACGGCCCATGGCCGGCAACCATGAATGACCGTCGCGGGGAGGCGACAGGCTTAGCGGCAGGATAGGAAGCGGGGCTTGCGGCGTCGACTCTGCATATGGATGAGAGCATCATGCCCGAGGTGTATGGTGGATCTAATCCAGGGCGGTATGGCGCTATGCCTGGAAACACAAGAAAGAAGGCGGCGCATGCGCCGCCTTCACGTTCTCTTGTGGCCTGCGTGCCGCTTAGCGCACCGGCCAGCCGTACATCAGCCCGCCATCGCGGTAAGAAGCGTTCAGGCCGCGCGGCAGCTTCAGCGGGCTGCTGGGGCCGAGGTTCTTCTCAAAGCTCTCGCCGTAGTTGCCGATATTCTTGATGATGTTGTAGGCCCACTTGTCGTCCACGCCCAGGTTCTTGCCCATGCCCGGGGTCACGCCCAGCAGGCGCTGCACGTTGGGGTTGGTGCTCTTGAGCATTTCGTCGACGTTCTTGGAGGTGATGCCGTATTCCTCGGCTTCCAGCATGGCGAACAGGGTCCAGCGGACCACGTTGAACCATTGCTCGTCGCCCTGCCGGACCATGGGGCCCAGCGGCTCCTTGGAGAAGTTCTCCGGCAGGATGTCGTACTTTTCCGGGTTCTCCAGGTTGCTGCGCGCCGCGGCCAGCTGCGACTTGTCGCCGGTGAAGGCATCGCAACGGCCCACCGCGAAGGCGCGGATGATCTCGTCCAGGCGTTCCACGACCACGGGCTTGAAGACGATGTTCTGCGAGCGGAACCAGTCGGCCAGGTTCAGTTCGGTGGTGGTGCCGGGCTGCACGCAGACCGTCGCGCCGTCCAGCTCCTTGGCGCTTTTCACGTTCAGGGACTTGTTCACCATGATGCCCTGGCTGTCGTAGTAGTTGACGCCCACGCCGATCAGGCCCAGCGTGGTGTCGCGGGTCAGCGAGAGCGTGGTGTTGCGGGGCAGGACGTCGACTTCGCCGGACTGCAGGGCGGTGAAGCGCTGCAGCGCGCTGACGGCCATGATCTTGGCCTTGGAGGCGTCGCCGAACATGGTGATGGCCAGCGCGCGGCACAGGTCCACGTCCAGGCCGATCCAGCCGCCCTTGCTGTCGTTCACCGAGAAGCCGGCGACGCCGGTGGACACGCCGCATTGGACGAAGCCCTTGCTCTTGACCGCCTCGAAAGTCGCGCCGGCGTGGGCGGTCAAGGACGAAATGAGTAAGGCGGTGCCTGCCGCGGCCAGTTTGAGTGCTTTCATGGATGTCTCCGCGCCGTATGGCGCATTTGTAGCGATCAGCCGAAGGCTGAGGTGCGGCGAATGGTAGCCAGCGGCATAAGGGGGGAGAATCAGGGAATTCCCGTTAAATCCGTCGGACGGAATTTTCCACAGGCCTGTCCATGAACCAGAACGAAGAACCCTCCGGGCGCGGCCCCGCCGCATGGCGCGGCTACGCCTGGGCCAAGGCGCGCCTGCAGGGCGTGTGGCGCGAACTGATCCGGGTCAACGCCAGCGACCGGCCCTGGGAGATGCCCCTGGCTGCGGCTCTGTCTTCGGGGCTGCCTCTGCTGGTGGGCGCCTATTTCGGCCGCATGGACTACGGCCTGATGTCCAGCCTGGGCGGAATGGTGTTCCTGAGCCTGCCCAATTCCTCGCTGCAGCACCGCATGATGATGCTGCTGGCGGCCTCCTTCGGCATGGTGGCCTGCTATGCGGTGGGCGCGCTGACGCAGTTCTGGCCCACGGTAATGCTGTTGGCGCTGACCTTTATCGCCATGGTGGTGAACATGGTCTGCCGCTGCTACCGGCTGGGGCCGCCGGGCAGCCTGTTCTACATCATGGCAACCGCGATCGCGGCCTACACGCCGGGGAGCGTGCAGGAAATCCCCACGCGTGTCGGCATGGTGGCCTTGGGTAGTCTGGTCGCATGCCTGGTGGCGTTTGTGTACTCCCTGCACATGACGCGGGTCGCGCCGCCGCCGCCCGAAACCGCGCTCCCCAGGCCTACGTTCGACTTCGTGGTCTACGACTCCGTCATCATCGGCCTGTTCGTGGGCGTGTCCCTGCTGGTGGCCGAACTGCTGCAATTGCCGCGCCCTTATTGGGTGCCTGTCAGCTGCCTGGCCATCATCCAGGGCGCGACCCTGATGGCTGCCTGGAACCGCCAGCTGCACCGTATCCTGGGCACCGCCGTGGGCTTGTGCGTGGCATGGGCCTTGTTGAGCCTGCCTCTGAACGTATGGACCCTGAGCCTGGTGATGATGGCGCTGTCGTTCGGCATAGAAACGCTGGTGGTGCGCCATTACGCCAGCGCCGTGGTGCTGATCACGCCGTTGACGATCTTCCTGGCCGAAGCGCCGCACCTGGGCCGGGGCTATCCTGCGGCCGTCATTGAGGCGCGCTTCCTGGATACGGTGGTCGGCGCATTCATCGGCGCCGTGGGGGCGGTGTTGCTGCATAACCAGCGCATCCGGCCGCGCTTGTCGCGCTGGATGCGGGCGGTGCTGCCCAAGCGAGTGAATTGAAGCGGACTGTCAGGCGGTCCGTTTCTTGACCAGCACCACCAACGCGATACCCAGCAGGATCAGCACCGAAGCCGTCACCAGGATGGCGGTCACCGGTTCATCCAGGAACAGGGCTCCGCCGAACGCCGTCAGCACCGGCACACTGAGCTGCACGGTCGCGGCGTGGGTCACTTTCAGCCCCTTGAGCGCCGCGTACCAGAAGACATAGCCCAGGCCCGACGTCACGGCGCCGGAGGCCACGGCATACGCCACGCCCGCCGCGTCGTAGCCCACGCCCGCGGCCAGGCCATGCAGGAAGAACAGCAGCAGCGCGACCGGCGCGGCGCGGATGAAGTTGCCCGCCGTCGCGGACGCCGCGTCCCTGGCGCTGCGGCCCAGCAACGAATAGGCGCCCCAGGCGATGCCGGCCGCGATCATCAGCAAGGCGTGGAACAGCGGCGGCGCGCTGACGCTGGGCAGCATCAGGATCACCAGGCCGGCCACCGCCAGGCCTATGCCCAGCCCCTGCGTGATGCTCAGCCTCTCGCCGATGAAGAACCCATACAGGATCATGCTGATCTGGATCGACGCGAACAGCAGCAAGGCGCCAGTGCCCGCCGGGATCTGGGTGTAGGCATAGGCGAAGGCCAGGGCATAGGCCAGCAGCGCCGACGCACCATTCCAATTACCTTCCAGCTGCCTCGCCGGCTTGCGCAAGCGCAATACCAGCCACAGCACCAACGCGCCGGAAGCGATGCGGATGGCGACAAAGGTGGCGGGGTCGATCGCGGTCTGCTTGAGCGCAAGGCGGCACAGCAGCGAGTTGCCGGCGAAGGCGAGCATGGAGAGCAGGGTGAGCGCGTACAGGCGGGGTGTCATGGCGCGGTGTTTCCCTTGGGCGGCGCTTCGGCGATCGTGTCCGGAAAAAGCGGGATGGAACGATGATCAGATCGTAGCGCGGAGTTTCGGCTGGCGGTTGGGATACACGCGTGCGATTCGTCTCAGCGGGTACGCACTTTGGCCGAAGCTTTTGAGCTGAGGGCGTGGGCGGCATGCTGCCACAGCGCGCCCACCGCCGCAGATTGCCGCCCGGCGGTGGAGCGCACCAGTCCGAACTCCCGGCGCGCCGCAGGGCTCAGCGGCAAGGCCCGCAACTGGCGCATGTCCGCAGGCAGTGTGGACTCGGGAACCACCGCGGCGCCCATGCCCTCGCGCACCAGTGCGCAGGCGCTGGCCCAGTCGCGGACCGTGACGCGGATGTCGTTGAGCTCCAGCCCGGCCTTGCGGGCCAGGCTCATGCCATTCACGGCGCAGCCGCCAGTCGCCAGGATGAACGGCTCATCGGCCAACTCGGCCAGTGCGATACCACGCGATGATGCGCGGCGGCCGAGCGCGTGGGTGCTGGACAGCAGCGCCATCCAGCGATCGCGACCCAGGATCAGAGCTTGCCTTTGCGCAGGGGGATTCATCATCACGCCCAGATCGATGGCGCCGCGCGACAGCCAATCTTCGACTTCCTCGTCGGTGCCTTCCAACGCCACCACCTCGATGCCGGGGTGACGCTGCCGGAAGCCGTGCAGGAGGGGCGGCAGCAGCGTCGAGATGACCGAGGGAAAGCTGCCCAGCCGGATGCGGCCCTGGCTCAGTCCCTGGCTGTCGTCGGCCAGTGCGCGGATGGACTCCAGGTGAGACAGCATCGCGCGGGCGTGGTCGATGACCTGCTCACCCAGCGCCGTTACCGCCACTTCCTTGCGGGAGCGGGTGAAAACCTGGAGCCCCAGCGACGCTTCCAGTTGCGCGATGGCCTGGCTGGCGCCGGATTGGGTAATGCCCACGCGCTCGGCGGCGCGGGAAATGTTGCCTGTGTCGGCCGTCGCGACAAGCAGGCGCCAATGTCCCAGGTTCAACATATTAAGTAGCTGAGCTAATGATAAGAAAGTGGAGCATTAATTTTACCTGCGCCCGGCGGTGCGAGAGACTTCCCCGCAGTTCCACCGGAGATGTCATGAAGCTCTACTACGCCCCGCATACCTGCTCGCTGTCGCCGCACATCGTGTTGCGTGAACTTGAATTGCCCTTTGAATTGGTCAGGGTGAACAACCAGACCAAGCAGACCGCGGACGGCCGCGATTTCCGCACGATCAACCCTAAAGGCTATGTCGCCGCGCTGGAACTGGATGACGGCGATGTACTCACGGAAGGGCCGGCCATCGTCCAGTATCTGGCTGACCTGCGGCCCGGCATGCAGCTGGCGCCGCCCAACGGCACGCGCCAGCGCACGCGGCTGCAGGAGTGGCTCAACTTCATAACCAGCGAGATCCACGCGGGATCGGCGCCCCTGTTCCAGTCCTCCTTGCCAGAAGCCGCCAAGCTGCATTTCCGCGAACGGCTCTTCAAGCGCTTCGATTACCTGGACGGCATCCTGGCCGAGAGCGGCTATTTATTGGGCCAGCAATTCAGCGTGGCGGATGCCTATCTGTTTACGGTGATGGGGTGGTGCCGGTTCTTCGGGATTGAACTGAACCGTTGGCCGTTCCTGGCGGCGTATGTCGCTCGTGTGGGACAGCGCCCGGCTGTGCTGGCGGCGTTGCGGGCGGAAGCGCAGGCCACCGCGTTTTGAATGAAGCGGCATAAAAGAAAGGCAAGAAAGGCGCAAGACTGCAACTTCACTCGTTAAGTTGTAGTCTTGCGCCTTTCATCACATAACGTGGCCGCGCAGCGGCCGATCGAGGAGGAGAGAAATATGACGATGCTATCCGGAGCCAAGCTCGGCAGGGCGGTATTGGGGATGACGCTGGCTGCCGTGGCGTTTGCCGCATCGGTTTCCAATGCGCATGCGGATGACTACCCTTCGCAGCCGATCAAGCTGATCGTGCCCTTTGCCGCCGGAGGCGGCAATGACGGGATTGCGCGCCTGCTGGGGCAGTTGCTGTCCGATGGGCTGAAGCAGCCCGTGGTGGTAGAGAACCGCCCCGGCGCTGGCGGCAAGCTGGGCGTGGAGCAGGGCCTGAGGGCTGCGCCCGACGGCTACACCCTGACCTTGATTTCCAATAGCTATTCAGTCAACCCCAGCCTGTACAAGCTGCCGTTCGATCCGGTGGAGGACATGACGCCGATCGGCATGATCGCGCGCGCGCCTTTCTTCGTGTCGGTCAATCCCGGCGTGCCGGTGGACAGCCTGGGTGATCTGGTGGCCCTGGCCAAGAAGAAACCGGGCGGGTTGACCTATGCCTCGTCCGGCACCGGCGGGATATCGCATCTGGCGATGGAGGCCTTCCTGAAGACGGCCGGTATCACCATGGTCCACATCCCCTACAAGGGGTCCGCGCCGGCTTTGACGGACACCGTCTCGGGCCAGGTCAATGCGATGCTGACCACGGCGGGCTCGACGCTGCCTTACCGCGAGGACAAGCGCCTGAAGGTGCTGGCAGTGACCTTGCCGCAGCGCGTGTCCTCGGCGCCGGATATCCCCACCGTGCGCGAGGCCGGCGTGCCGTACGATGTGACGGTGTGGTACGGCATCATCGCACCCAAGGGCGTGCCGCCGCAGGTGCAGGCCAAGCTCAACGCGGCGATTAATGCGGCCGTTGTCATGCCCGAGATGGCCGATCGGCTCAAGGCCACCGGGGAAGCAGCCGCGCCGGGCAGCCCGCAGGATTTTCGCGATCAGATCGTGAAGGAGATTGCTTTGTGGGGCGATGTGGTGCGCGAGGCGGGTGTGACTGTTAATTGATTGTCTTGCGCGGAATTGGGGGCAGGACTGCCAACATCCGTCTACAACAGTCTGTGCCGAGCGGTCGGACAAGAAAAAAAGCCGTTGACGGTAAACGTCAGCGGTTTTTTTTGAATTCTGGTGTCTGGGGCCATAATCGAAAAAAAATCCCGTAATCCCGCATCAATTGAGGCTGTTAAGGCTTCGATTTTTTCTTGGGTACACCTCTGGGAATCGTAGTTCTTTGGCAATGCGGGCCGGCGGTTCGGCTCCGAGAAAGGAGCCCTCTACGACGAGTCGAACAGCCTTGAAAGTTGGCAAGATATCGTCAAGAAAAGAGGGCTGCAACAGTGCGTTGTCACGATGAAGCTCCCAAGGTGGTGAGTACGGAGATTGTCTTCCCCGACAATGAGACCTTCAACGCCTGGTTCAGCGCATTGCTAGCGAAGGGCTTGGCCAAGGAGCATGGCCCGGGCAAACACCCAAACACTGCTGACCAGCGGCTTGAGTTTCTTGAATAAGGTCTGTGCCTGGGGGACAGGTACCCTTTCTTCTTTTAAGTTAGTACATCAGCACTACAGACCGAGCGGCACATATTCCCGACTGAGTCATTGTTGCATAGGTCTGATGAGCATGCCCCAGAACAGTTCCGCCGCACCTTCCTGCGTCAGCTTGTTGCGTTCACTGAAGTTCGCCATGCCCATGGGCCTTAAAAACATGGCGTGCTCATCGCTTTCGACAGAGACCATTTCGTTGTAACTGCTACCACGCGCGGCGGGATCGCTGGAATAGACGATGCCATTGTTCCTGAATCCTCCGGCCCCGAGGTGAACCGAGCATTCGCAGGCGCGCTTGCCCTGCTGATAGATCGCGGCGGTGAACGTATTGGCGTCAACCTGACGAAACTGCCCGCTTACCCCAGGGTTACGAGCTTGCAACTCTTGGAGGGAGCCCTCGAAGAATCGAGCAATGAAATCAAAGGTCTCGTGTAGAAACTGATCGCTATCGAGATCGCTAAATTCCTTCCTGAGGCGCAGGTTGCTGGATCTTGGCACAGTTGCGACAAGCGGCATCACATTCGCGGACGGCGAAGCCGCCGCGACGGCAGCAGGTGCAGATCGAGGCTCGGTCTGAGTCCGCCGCTGCTGAATAAGCCGGCGAATCTGCTTTGCAACGTCAACATAGGCTTCGTCATAGTTAGGCCAACTGGTGACCGGCCTGCCGTCCCTGGGAACCGCGAGTAGTTCGCCCAGCGGCGTAGACTGCCAATCGCAAGCGCGGACGATGACCGGAACCACGTTTGCGTCTCCAGCTCGATGTCGTTCCAATGCCCGCGTCATCTCGATCGTGTAGCAGTAGCGGGACGCCAAAAAGCTTGAACTCACCAGCAGAAGGATCACATCCGCCGCGTTGATCTGCTGGTCAATCTCCGCTTCCAAGCGGCTGCCCGCGACAATACGGCGGTCATGCCAAGACTCGATGAGTCCCTCGTGTTGCAAGGACGCGAGGTGCTTTTCGAGCTGATCGCGATATTGCTCGTCATCATGCGAATAAGAAAAAAATATCTTGGTCATCGAAGATCCTCTGTCTGTAAAGCCACCCACTCCGGGGGAGGGGGGGCGCGACGGCACCACAAGGCTTCATGAAGTATGATTTTGTAACATGGTGGCCTCTGGCACTGCTCGTGCCGGGTGTGCCCGCATTGCCCACACGCATCCCAACAACGAAAACTGGATTGACCGTACATGTTCCGAATTAACCATGCATCGAATCGCATCATCAAGCTAAAGGAGGTGAGTTTTTCGGAACTGGGATTCACAGAACGGCACCATCTTCAGGAATGGCTGGCTAATCAGCCTGATGCTCTGGGCGAAGAGCTCCTCATCATCCAAAAGGAATTCGACGGCTTCGATGACACCCGGGAGCGACTCGACCTGCTGGCCATCGATAAGAACGGCAACTTAGTCATCATCGAGAACAAGCTTGACGACTCGGGAAAAGACGTCGTTTGGCAAGCTCTCAAATACGCCTCCTACTGTTCAACCTTGTCGAAGTCACAGATCGCCGAGGTCTTTCAGAAGTATCTGGACAAGTCCGGACCGGGCCAGGATGCGAAGGCGCTCATCTGCGACTTTTTGGGACAGGAAGAATTTGCGGAAGTCGTGCTGAACCCCGGCAACGATCAGCGCCTCATCATGGTGGCGGCGCAGTTTCGAAAGGAAGTGACATCCACTGTTTTGTGGCTGTTGAAGCATCGGGTGTTCGTGAAGTGCTTTCGGGCGACACCGTTCAAGGACGGAGACGATCTGTTCCTCACAGTCGAACAGGTCATCCCGCTTCCAGAAGCCGAAGAACTCATGATTGGCATTTCCGAAAAGGAAGACGAGGAACAGTCCTCGGAGCGCGGCCAGGCGACACGGTATCAGTTGCGCACGGATTTCTGGCATGCAGCCCTTGAGGCGCTTCGGACCGCGAATGTGGAACTCTACGCCAACGTCAGTCCCAGCCGAGACCATTGGCTCAACGCGGGCTCCGGCGCCAGCGGCATCTACTATTCGATGATCTTCAATAGAGACGAGGCGCGGGTAGATTTCGCCCTAAGCACGCGATCGAAGGAGGCGAACAAGGCGCTGTTTGACTACCTCTGCGCACGCCGGGAACAGCTTGAAGCGGCTTTCGAAGGTCCGCTGTCTTGGCGGCGCATGGACGACAAGAAGGTGTCACTGATCGAATGCGCTGCTCCCTTCGACGGGCACAACCGAGAGAGCTGGCCAAGCATGATTGAGTGGCTAGTCGAACATGTGAGAAGAATGGAGAAGGTATTCGACAAGGAGATTCCTGCACTGCGGCACCTAGCAAAAACGCAGTTCTCGAAGGAAGCCACGGTCGAGGAGACGGCACTTCCATGAAAATGCTCGAGCTGGTGCGGATAGTCAGGGGCGCCCCTCAAGTAGGCGCCCTGGGGACCTGCGTTTCCGTTCGCAGTAGAGCCAAGGCAATGCATGGCAGGGGGCTTTCGGGAATCGCCGATGCTCGTAGCCTGAGTTGAGATATTTTGCGAACGGCGACGTTCACCACATTTCAAAGCAAAAAGCCGTCCCTGCTTTGCAGGAACGGCTTTTTTGAATTCTGGTGCCCGGGGCCGGAATCGAACCGGCACGCCTTGCGGCGGGGGATTTTGAGTCCCCTGCGTCTACCAATTTCACCACCCGGGCAAGGAGGTCGCGGACACGTCCAAGTGACGGTCGCGGGAGAAGCGAAGACGGCGATTATATGCGGTCTTTCATAAATTGTCAGGCGGCCCTGGGGGCAGCGATCTATCAGGGAGCCAATTCCGCCCACGGGCGCGGGCCGGGACCGGCTCCCTGAGGAGCCAGTACCCTACTTCTTCTCAGGCAGGAACCAGTTCATCACCAGCGCGCAGATGCCGCCGGTGGCGACGCCCGACTCCAGCACGCTCTTCACGGCATGGGGCAGGTGCGACAGGATTTCCGGCACTTGCGACACGCCCAGCCCCAGGGCCAGGGATACGGCGATGATGAGCAGCGCGCGGCGGTCCAGGTGGATGCCGGCCAGGATGTTGATGCCGGACGCGGCGACCGCGCCGAACATGACCATGGCGGCGCCGCCCAGCACGGGTTCGGGCACGGCCTGCAGGATGCCGGCCACGGCCGGGAACAGGCCCAGCAGGATCAGCATGCCGGCGATCCACACGCCGACGTGGCGGCTGGCGATGCCGGTCAGCTGGATCACGCCATTGTTCTGCGCGAAGACCGAGCTGGGGAAGGTGTTGAAGACACCGGCCAAGAGCGAGTTGGCGCCGTTGACCAGGACGCCGCCCTTGATGCGCTGCATCCACAGCGGGCCTTCGACGGGCTGCTTGGAGACCTTGCTGGTGGCGGTGACGTCGCCGATGGCTTCCAGGGACGTGACCAGGTAGATGATCAGCATGGGTACGAACAGCGCCCAGGAGAAGCCCAGGCCGAAGTGCAGCGGGGTGGGGATCTGGAACAGGGCGGCTTCGCGGGCGCCGGTGAAGTCCAGGCGGCCCATGTAGGCGGCGGCGATGTAGCCGACGGCCAGGGCCAGCACCAGGGCGGTGCTGCGCACCCATACGACAGGGACGCGGTTCAGCAGGATGATGGTGCCAAGGACCAGGCCGGACAGGGTCAGATTCTCGGCGCTGGCGAAGGTGCCGTTGCCCATGGCGCTGTAGCCGCCGCCCATGCTGATGAGGCCGACCTTGATCAGGGTCAGGCCGATCAGCAGCACGACGATGCCGGTGACCAGCGGGGTGATCAGGCGCTTGACGAAGGGCAGGATGCGGCTGATGCCCATTTCGACGAAGGAGCCGGCGATGACCACGCCGAAGATCGCGGCCATGACGGCTTCGACCGGGGTGCCTTGCTTGACCATGACCGAGCCGCCGGCGATCAGCGGCCCGACGAAGTTGAAGCTGGTGCCCTGCACGATGAGCAGGCCGGCGCCCAGGGGGCCGAAGCGCTTGCACTGGACGTAGGTGGCGATGCCGGAGATGACCAGCGACATGGACACGATCAGGGTGGTGTCGCGGCTGCTGACGCCCAGGGCCTGGCAGATCAGCAGGCCGGGGGTGACGATGGGAACCAGGATGGCCAGCAGGTGCTGCAGGGCGGCGACGAAGGCGACGGGAGGCGCAGGCCGGTCGTCG